>CAYRHC010000186.1:0-3729 GCA_964423935.1 uncultured Bacteroidales bacterium
AGAACAACCGTGCCGCCTTCTTCGACGAAGTTCTCAAGGCACTCTGGGGCTACACCAGCGATAAACTCAGTATTCCCTTGTCCGAACTTTCCAAAGACAATATGGATGCGCAGTTGGCCAAGCGTCAAGTGCCGGAAGATATCCGTCAAGACTACATGGCCATTCTCGAGGCTTGCGAATTTGAACAATATGCGCCGGGTCAGGCAGGGCAGACCATGGATGAGCTCTATGCCAAGACCTTGCAAGTGATAGACAAAATGGAAAATACCATCAAAAAATGAAGACGATGAAACACTTATGGATATGCCTGTGTCTGCTTGGTTTGCTGCCCTTGAGCCTTCAAGCGCAAGAGGAAAAGTTGTCGGCCGATTCTCTTTCGGTGGCCGCGGCCTTGCGTTATGCGTCGGGCGACTATGAGCAGGCCGCGGCCTGTTACGAGCGCTTGCGCGCCGAATTCGGCCAGTCTTATCAGCTTTATTACAATTTGGGCAACGCTTACTTTAAGGCAGGACGGTATCCGCAGGCCATCCTCAATTACGAAAAGGCCAAATTGTTGAATCCCCGCGATGCCGACCTGCTCTTCAATCTGGAACTCTGCCAATCGCATGTGGTGGATAAAATCGAGCCTTTGGGTCAGGTGCTTTTCGTGCGGCTGTACCAAGATCTCCTTAAAACTTGCAGTGCCAATGCCTGGGCCGTGATTTCGCTGGCTGCCTTCGGCGTTTTTATCCTTTGTCTGGCCCTGTATTTCTTTGGAAAAACCACTGTTTTGAAAAAACTTTCTTTCAGCTTTGGTATTATTTCGATACTTATTACTATTTTTACCCTCACCAATGCCGCTCAATTGTACAGCACCTACATTCATCCCAAAGAGGCGATAGTGTTTGCGCCTACGGTTACGGTAAAAAGTTCGCCAGACCAAAGCGGTACCGAGTTGTTTGTATTGCACGAAGGTACCAAACTGAAAGTGAACAGCCGTCTTGGCTCTTGGGTGGAGGTGGAAATTGCCGATGGCAGTGTAGGCTGGATGCCGGCAACCTGTATTGAAATGATAAAACTATGAATCTGATTGATAACATCATAGCTCTTGACAGAGAGATAGTCCTGGCCGTCAATTCCTGGCACACTCCGTTCTGGGACCGCTTCTTTTGGATGCTGTCCGAAACCGCTGTTTGGCTACCCGCCGCCTTGGCTCTTATGATTATTCTGATACGCAACAAACGCTTGGAATCGCTATGGATAATGCTGGTGGCCGCCTTGATGTTCGTCTTTGTCGACCAAGTTGCTGCCGAAATCATCAAGCCATTGGTCGGACGTCCACGTCCCACGCACGATATGATGCTTATACCTTTCTTGGAAACGGTTAACGGTTATCGCGGAGGCAACTATGGCTTCTTGTCCAATCATGCAGCCAATGTCTTCGCGTTTGCTTGTTTTTCGGCCTTGCTGTTCAAACATGCGCCTTATAGTCTGAGTATCTTCGCCTGGGCTGGCTTGGTAAGCTTTTCTCGCTTGTATCTTGGCGTTCATTTCTTGGGCGATATTCTGGCCGGCGCAATTTTCGGTATCTTGTCCGGCTTGGCCTTTTATGCTATTTGCCAGCTGTTTACCTCCGGGCAGAAGGTCGGTTACAACATCAACAAATATCAATACACGAAATCTTTTTACAAAAAGAAGGATATTTTCGTCGTATTAATTATATTGGCCACAATTTTGACAACATTGCTCATAACAGCCCACTATTTATATTGAACCTAACAACTACTAACTGTAAATATTACAATCATGACTAAAACCATCACATTCAACGAACTGCGCAGAATCAAAGACAGTCTGCCCACTGGTTCATCACAATTAATCGCAGATAGACTCGGGATATCTGTCGACACAGTAAGAAATTATTTCGGGGGACGCAACTATCAAGGCGAAGGCAAGTCTTGTGGTGTCCATGTTGAACCAGGTCCCGAGGGTGGCATTGTACAATTGGACGACACAACTATCTTGGATATGGCCTTGGAAATCATCGAAAGCAATAAGAACAAATAAATAATCGCCTCGGTATGAGGTTGATAAAGCATAAAGGCGCCCCTCATCGGGACGCCTTTTTTTATGCGCTTGCTTAGGCTTAGGCCTTGTGCGCGTCTGCCTCGCGTTTCCATCGCCGCCAGCCCAGGATGGCGATAAACACGTAAAGTCCGTAGAGCAAAGCTTTGAATGGAATGCCTTTCACCACATAGAGATAGCAGCAGACGGCATCCACCACTATCCAGAAGAGCCACTGTTCGATGTATTTGCGCGACAGTGCCCACAGTCCGACAATGGACAGGGCGTTGGTAAAGGCATCAAGTATCGGCACTGTGCTGTCGGTGAATCTTACCAGTACCCAATGGGTGAGTCCCCAGACAACAAAGAAAACCGTTGCTACGGGCAAATACATGCGCAGTGGCATATGGCTGATAGTCAGGGTTTCGCGCTCTTTTGTGTCGCTCCTGGCACCGTCATTCTTGCGCAAGAACCGCAGGCCGAAACGCCAAACCAGAAACCCATAGATAGCGGCTAAGGTGTAGTAGACGGCCATACCGGCATCGCCATACAAACCGTGACTGTAATACAGGTAGATATCGAGTGCCGGCATGATGATGCCCACCACCCACAGCCAAATGTTGGCGCGGTATTCGAGCCAGATATAGAGCAGGCCGAGCAGGGTGGTGAACAGGTCGAGCCAGTGTCCGGAAAGGAATTCAAGCAGCATCTTGGGTTGTTTTTAGAAGAAACGCAGCGTCAGGTGACCCATCACGTTGAAGCCGGCCATGGGAATGTAAGCCAAGGCCTGATAACGTTGTCCGCCCGTATACCAGCCGTACCAAGTGTAGCCGCTGGCGGCATAGTGGCTGTTGAATACGTTGTTGAAATCGACACCCAGTTTTACGCTCTTCACGCCTGCGTTTTTCAGATTGATGCGCCAGTTGAGGCTGGCGTTCGATTGCGAGTAGGCGGGCAGGGAGCGGGCTTCGCTTTGCGAATTGTCTACATACTGTTTGCTTACAAAGTTGGTGTGCCAGGTGGCCGAGAACCCTTTGTGATGGAAATCGATGAAGCCGTTCAGAATGGCACTGGGCGAGTAGGCCAGGGTTGAGTTGTCGTAGTGGTTTTTGACCAGATAGTTGTCGGCCGCATCCCAGCTCTCTACGTACTCGTCGAAATCGGTAATCTTGTTGCGGCTCAAGGCGGCATTGCCTTCCACGCTGAGCCAGTTCAGCGGCGACCATCCGGCTGTCAACTCGACACCTGTACGGTAACTCTTCTTCACGTTGGTGGTGAGGGCTTCGCCAATATCGCTCAGCTCGCCCGTCTGTACCAGCTGGTTATAGTAATACATATAGTAGAAATTGGCTCCGGCAAACCACTTGTCACCCTTGAACTGGTAGCCGGCTTCCAAATCGTACACCTTTTCTTCCTGGGGTGCGGGGTTGTTTCCATTGTCGGTATAGTTGTTGCGCTCCGGCTCGCGATGGCTGATTGCGGCACTCCAATAGGCTTTGTGTTCATCTTTGGTATAGGACATGCCCACTTTGGGGTTGAAAAAGAAGAACTGTTTGTCTATATCGAGGCTTTGATTGAGGTAAGTACCGTCTTCCTGCTCGATGAATTTGTCGTTCACGCCATCGGTCTGGAAGTGAACATAGCGGTATTGCAGGTCGAGGAAGGCATTCCAGTTGGGTGCGAAAT
>CAYRHC010000187.1:0-3716 GCA_964423935.1 uncultured Bacteroidales bacterium
AGGAATGCCGGCTCCAGTCGAAGACAGCGGTATGCGATAGCACCGCGAAAACCCTGAAGATGCCCACGAATCCCACATTCACTAGTACGGCGGCCAGCAGGGCGGCGGCAGGAGCGGGGGCCTTGTCTTTGGCATCGATACCGGCCGTAAACATGGGGAAAAGACCGATTTTGGCCGTATAGCCCGTCAAGATGAAGATGAAGGCCAGTTTCAGCCAGAAGGCATCCAATTGTCCGGCGGCACTTGTCAAGCAGGCATACGAGAGATCATGCAGGCCGGCGTGCAGGAGCGACAGGCTCAGAAACAAGATACCGATAAACACGAAGCTGATACTGATGGCGCAGATGAAAATATACTTCCAAGTGCCTTCCAGGGCCAGCTTGTTACGGTGGTGATAAATGAGCAGGGCGGCACTCAGGGTGGTAATCTCGGTGAATATCCAATTGACGGCCACATGATTGGCGATGAAACTCAGACTCATGGCCTCGACCAACAGGACGATGGCGGCATAGTAGACTGCGGCCGATTCAGCTTTGGCCTTGGGCCGGCTTAGGTAAATGTGGCTGTGGATGGAAACCGGAATACAGATGACGGTCAGCAGACCTAGGAGCAACAGTCCCAGGGCATCGAAGCTGAAATAGCCCAGTTCGCTTTGTCCGTAGTGCAGGCAGGCATACACGCTGAGTGCGCATTGCAGCAGGTTGAACAGCAACATCAAGACATCCTGTAGTCGTGGGCTGCGCGAAAGGGCCAGTGCGATGACTATACCGAGCGAGAACAGAATATAAGCGGGTAACATCATAAGCCTCAGTCTTTTAGCGAAATTAACTGGTCGACATCGGCATCCTTGAACACGTCACCGATTTTGTTGATGAAGATGCCCAGTATCAGCACCGAAGCGAAAATATCGAGCAACACGCCCAAGTTCACCAACATCGGCATTTCGTTGCCCACGGCCAGCGAGAGGATGAACACGCCGTTTTCTATCACCACATAGCCCATCACGTGCGAGAGCAGCTTGCGCCGTGAACTGATAAAGTACAGCCCGAAGAAAATGGCCGAAACGGCTGCTACAAAGAAAATGCGGTCCAGATGTTCGTCCTCGATGAGCGAAGCCAGCACGATGCTGCCCACAACAATAGCCGTGGTGATAACCAGCGACACGAAATGCGGCAGGAAGGGTTCCGACTCTCGCGTGATGCGGTTGTGGCGGATAATGGTGGTCAGAAAGTAAGGCACGGCGATGGATTTGAAGATAATGGTCTCCACCAGAATCCAGAACAGGTTCAAGGCGCTCACTTCGCGCAGCTGGAAGAGTGCCACCAAAAACATCAGTATGCCTTGTATGCCCAGCACCTGGATATAGCCGCGCATGCGGTTGGCGATGGACATGTAGAACAAGGTCACCAAAAAGATGATGAGTAGGATTTCTTTCATTTCAATTGTCCCGATAAAAGCAACATACCGAATATCACCATCAAGGCGATGGACGACAGGGCGAAGATAAACTGGGGGTTGTGGTTCATGCGCAAACGTGCTATAAACGACTCGGTGATGCCGATGACAACGGCCGAGAGTATCTGTATGGCGAAAAACAGGGGTATGGCCACTTCCAGCCCCAGGCCTCCCACAAAAAGGTTGGCGATAAGGGCCGCGTAGATGGCGAACTTCAGGTAACCGCCGCTCAGAATCAGCCCCAAGTCGAAACCGCTGTAGTCGAGTATCATCACTTCGTGTATCATGGTGAGTTCGAGATGCGTCTTGGGGTCGTCGACGGGCATGCGGCTGTTCTCTATCATGGCAATCAGCAACAGAATAAAGGCGGCCAGACCGGCCAGTGCGTAGCTCATCGTATCGCCCAGATGCAGGTAGGTGAACATGGCTTGGAAGGATGTCTGTCCCGTTATCAGCGCAATAGAACCGATAATGAGGAAGAAGGCCGGTTCGGCAAACATCGAGAACAAGGCTTCACGCGAAGCCCCCATGCCTTCGAAACTGCTGCCCGTATCCAGGGCGCCGAGAATGCAGAACAGTTTGCCCAGCGCCAGCATATAGGCGAAAAAGACGAAGTCGCCATCGAAGGAGAGCAGGGCGGGATGCGGGCCGAAAGGCACCGTCAGCATGGCCGTCAGAATGCTGGCCAGATATAACACGGGTGCGGCTCTGAAAATCCAGCTGCAGTGAGGACTGTACACCGAACCTTTGTGCAGTAGCCGCCACACGTCGAAAACGGGTTGCAACAGCCATGGCCCCTTGCGTCCTGCGCAGATGCTCTTGGTGCGTATGATGAAGCCTTCGAAAAAGCAGGCCGCCACCAGAATCAGGAAGAAACTCAGCATGGTTTAATGGATAATAAAGGTGATGATGATGGTAATCAGCACAAAGACAATGCCATAGAGCATATAGAATTGCAGCTTGCCGTTCTGAAGAAACAGAAAATGCGACATTAGTTTTTGATAGCCGTCCAAGGGCTTCTCGATAAGATTGCGCTCCAGCTTGTCGTAGTTGTCGCGGTTCTTGTCGTAACCTAGCAGGCCGCCCATGGTGTCGCTGTAAGTCTTGACGTACGATGAGCCCGTATATTGCATCTTGGCGTTGGGAGCCGTGTAGGCGCAACCCCAGGTGTCGCCTTGTTGTATCTTTTGCTGCGCTTGTACCCGGCGGCGGGTGATATAGAGAAAAGCCGCTATCGCTATAAAACAAAGGCAAGCCAGCGAGAGTTTGGCCATGGCCAGCGGGTCGAGGGGCATTTCGCGAGCCGGAGCGGCGGGTGCTTGCGGCAGACAAAGCAAGGCTTGCTGCATGGCCTCCTGCCACCACCAAGGACACAGCCCGATACTCAGCATCAGCACCAGGCTGATGGCGATGGGAACCAGACGGATGGCGGGCAGTTCCTTGACCTCGTGCAGGTCGCTACGAGCCTTGCCCAGAAAACTGATGCCGTAAGCCTTGGTGAAGCAGATAATGGCCAGTCCGCCGATGAGCGACAAAGCCATGATGGAGAAGGCGGCGCCTACGGCGCCGCTGAGCGACGCTTCCTGCATCCAGCGCAGCAAACCGCTGTAGAGCATAAATTCCGATACGAAACCGTTCATGGGTGGCAGAGCGCAAATGGCCACCAGACAGAGCAGGAAAAACAGCCCCGTCCAAGGCATTTTCTTGCTCAGTCCGCCCAACTGTTCCATATTCAGCGTGTGGGTGGCATGATAGACATTGCCCGCCAGAAAAAAAAGGCTCGATTTGAACAGCGCGTGGTTGAGCGTGTGCAGCAAGGCGGCCGCGAAGCCCAAACCGCTCATCACCGGCATACCGCTACCCAGACCTACCAGACCCAGGCCGATACCCATACAGATGATGCCGATATTTTCGATGCTCGAATAAGCCAGCAGTTTCTTGAGGTTCTTTTGGACTATGCCCAGCATAATACCGTAAAGTCCGCTGATAGCGCCCATGCAGAGTATCAGGTAGCCGATGCTGCCATAGTCGATGTGGGCGAAACTGAGCATACGCAACATACCGAAGATACCAATCTTGATAATGACACCCGACATCACGCCAGAAACATGGGCCGGTGCAGCCGGGTGTGCGTGCGGTAACCAAGTGTGAAAGGGCAACAAGCCCTCCTTGACGGCGAAGCCTAGAAAAAGCAGCAAGTAAATGCTATTGGCATCCAGCTCCGCACGCAGGCGGGCGGCCAATTCACCGGCCCTTGCCTG
>CAYRHC010000188.1:0-3710 GCA_964423935.1 uncultured Bacteroidales bacterium
CTACGGCAAGGCCAACTCGTTCAGCTACAAGAAGACCTCGCCCAAATCGAGCAAACTCACAGTGGGCTTCTTCAAGAACAAGGTCAATTCCGACCCCACGCTGCCTTACGCCAACAGCTTGAACGCTTACATGAACAACCTGATGATACTCAACCTGGGTTATTCTGGCTATATCGAGTTCCAGACCCCCACCATTGTGAAGGGCCGTTACCGTGTCGAGATTTTCTACGCCGGAGCCAAGCCGCTGGCCACCAAATTCTATGGCGGTGGCAGTGCCGTCAAGTTCAATCTGGACGATTTCGCCAAGCAAATCTACATGTGGAAAGGCTGGGACAAGAACGACCACACGGTGAAGGGCGACTGCATTTTCGAGTCACTGGTATTCGAAGGCACTTCCAGCCACAGCCTGCGTGCCACCTTTATGGATGTGAATGCCTCATCGTATGCCAACTACCAGCAACTGTGGGACTACATCAAGTTTACGCCTATCGAAGATTAATGAAGTTTGCTTATGAAGACCTTTAGATTAATCACATTATCCATACTGGCCTGCCTTGCACTGGGCAGTTGTCAAGATGCTTGGGAGCAACACTACCAGGCTCAAACCCTGCTTGCCGACGGCGAGGTGGAAATAGTGCAACAGCGCAGCGCCGATTATCTGCAGAGCCATTATCCGCAGATGTACAGTCTGCTGGACCAGGCCGGCATTTTTTCCGAAATGAACGCCAAGCAAGATTATAGCCTTATTGTCTATCCTGACGCCTTGCTCTCGGCCGATGCCGAAGGCTATGCCAAGGAAACCGACTACGCCCGTTTCTGCATCAGTGATGTGGCTTGCGCGCCCAGCGGACTTTGGGATGGGATGGGTCTGAGTACCTGGCAAGGCAAGACTATTTGGGTCAGCGTCAAGGACGGCAAAGTCCAGCTGGGCGGCAAGCCACTCAGCCGGGTAGTACGCACCCAAGACGCCTATCTGTACATTATCGAAGAAGGCATGCTGTCGGTATTACCCTCGCTCTACGATGCCATCATGGCTTTGGATGACGAGCAGTATTCTTATTTCAAGCGGCTTGTCAAGCGTCACGAGAACAGCTATTTCGATGCCAGCAAGTGTACGCCCGCCGGTACCAACGCTCAGGGCAACACCATCTACAGCGACTCTGTCAAGGGGTGGGAAACCGAGAACACACTGATGGACCGCTACACTTCTGACGGTTCCGAAATGTGGAATATGCGCAGCGAGACCTACAACAGCACGGTGTTCGTTCCTTCGAACGAGGTTATCACCCTAATGCTGGACAGCGCACTGGCCAAAGTACCCCGCTGGCTGGGTCGCAAGGCTACCGCCTCCGACCGTACCAAGTACGAAAACTGGCTGTTGCGTGCCTGCTTTGTCGACCGTGAATTGAGCGATGCCGATGTGCTCGGCACCGAAGACATTGACTGTGTGGGAGGCTACACCCGCAACCGGGAAACCATGACCTACAGCAGCGCCGACATGGCCATGTGGCGTCCCACCGTACAAAAGGTCCGCGTCAACGACAAGTTCAAGGCCAACAACGGCACCATGTATTTTGTCGACTGGATGAAGGTGCCCAACAACGTCATTATCTACCGTTTGAAGGCCCGTTTCTACGAAATCTGGAACAACAGCACCGCCGCTCAACGCGAACAGTATTTCCGCTGGAACCACTGGATAGATCCCATGGTATTGAACGACGCCCAGGGTTCTTTCACCTTGAGCGAAACCCTGCCCACCATGTATTACCACGTGCTGACGGCCATTCCCGACAAGGAAGCCCGCCGCGACAGTCTGCCCTGCAGCGTCACCTACGACGGTTTGCTTTATATGTCAGACAACCCACGTGGCCAGCAGATTGTGGAATGTTGCATTCCGGCCGGCGAATACTACCTGCGTATGGGCTTCAAGCATTCACTGGAATATTCGCTCAGCATTCAGTTCAACGATACTGTCCTGATTGAGGATATGGTGATGTACGCCCAGGGTTCCAACTACCACTTCGACCGTGGTTCGGTTTCGGTGGTGGACAACTACGGCGAATCGTCCATCGGTTATCCCGAAGGCTACAATTGGCACGACTGGTCATCGCTGAGCGAGAAGGCCCAGGCCTACGACACCGACGGTTTCCAAGTGGGCATAGTCAATGTCAAGAAGGAGGGCAATTTTACCATTACCATCACTTCGAACGATATGAGTTATCTCTACGACTACAACGCCCAGCGCAATACCTCGAACATCCGACAACTGATGATGTACCACTGGTGCTTACGTCCTACCAAAAACAATTATTGATATGAAAAAGATATATAGTTTCATCTTCGTCTGCCTGCTCTGCCTAAGCGCATGGGCACAAGAACTGGAGTTCAAGGCCCGCCTGGTGGATACCCGCAACCAAGCGCTGAAGGGAGCCATGGTAGTGTCGCCCAGTGCCGAAAGCGCCGCCATCAGCGACGAGAACGGCCGCGTGCAGCTGCGTTTGAAGGATGCCTACGCGCTTATCAGCATCAGCTGCGATGGCTACTACAGCCAGGAACTGCCCTTCTACAGCCAGGGTCAAGGCAAAGAAAAGCTCATTGTGATGATTCCCGAGAATTGGGAGAAATACAGCACTCAGGCCGCCACGCTCAACAAAAAGGACATGCGTCAGGCCATGAATATCGATGACGCGCTCAAGGGGAACATTCCCGGACTGCAAGTTGTCGGCAAAAGCGGTATGCCAGGCGAAGGCGCTTACCTGAACACCGGCGGCATTCACTCCATCAAGGCTGAGAATATGCCACTTATCGTCCTGAACGGCGTGCCCTATCTTATGGACAACGAGATATCCACCGCCATCAACGGTTATAGCCGCAGCCTGTTCACCTCGCTCAATATCGACGACATCAAGAGCATCAGCCTGCTCGAAGGCGCTGAAGCCGCCCGCTACGGTTCGCTGGGTTCGAACGGCGTGTTGCTTATTGAAACCGAACAGGCCACCAGCGACAATCTGGATACGCGAATTTCTTTCTCGGGACAATATGGTGCCAAAATGGTGGGCCGTACCGTCGAGAGCCTCGATGCCGACCAGTACAAGAACTACCTGCGTCAAGTGGGAATGACACGCTACGAACGCATGGGGCAGCTACTCAGCGACTATCCCTTCCTGCAGACCGATGCTTCCTACCCCACGGCCTACATCTTCAACAACAACACGCGTTGGCAGGACGAAATCTATCAAAGAGCCATGCTTACCAACAATGTTTTCCGTGTGGAAGGTGGTGACGAAATTGCCAAGTACAACATGAGCGTGGGCTATTCTTCCGATGGCGGGACCATCAAGGGGACCAAGAACGATCGCTATCATACCCTTATCAACTCTAACGTGATGGTTAGGCGTAAGGTGGAGATTTCCACCTCGGTAGCGCTGGCGTATATGCGTAGCCGGTTGCAGGAACAGGGCATGAGCCAGGAGACCAACCCTATGCTGGCTGCCTGGAGCAATATGCCGGTGATCAACCCTTATTACGCCGGCACTGACGGCAACCTTACCAGCCGTTATGCCACCTACGATTTTGCCAATGTCAACTCGGCGCCCACCTACGCCTACGAGAATGTGAGCAATCCTGCCGCCATCGTCAACACGCTGGAGGCCGACGACAAAATCTACGATGTGAACGTGCTGCTGGGCTTGAAGGTACAGGCCACCGAG
>CAYRHC010000189.1:0-3693 GCA_964423935.1 uncultured Bacteroidales bacterium
CAGACAATCGTGCTGGTAGGATTCCACGTCGGCGGTGTTTTTGCCAACCAGAATGTCGATGATATGGTCGGTTTTGAATTTTTCCTTAACGGCGGCAATGGTCTCGATAACAGTAGTCAATAACTCTGTAGCGTCCACTTTCTTCTTGGGATTTAAACAATTATCACAGTTGCCGCAATTATCCTGCTGATAGTTTTCGCCGAAATAATGCAGCAACAACTTACGACGGCAATCGGCCGATTCGGCATAGGCAGCGGTTTCGAGCAGCAGCTCTTTGCCTATTTCCTGTTCGGCGACGGGTTTGCCTTGCATAAATTTTTCCAGTTTTTCCAGATCCTTGCTGGTATAGAAAGCCAGGCAGATGCCTTCGCCGTCATCTCGGCCGGCACGTCCGGTTTCCTGATAATAGCCTTCGAGGCTCTTGGGAATGTCATAATGAATGACATAACGCACATCCGACTTGTCGATGCCCATGCCGAAGGCAATGGTGGCAACAATCACATCCACGCGTTCCATCAGAAAGTCGTCCTGGTTCTGTGAGCGGGTGGCCGGGTCCATACCGGCGTGATAGGGCAGTGCCTTGATGCCGTTCACGCAAAGCGTTTCGGCCAATTTCTCCACCTTTTTGCGACTCAGACAGTAGATGATGCCCGACTTGCCTTCGTGTGCGCGGATGAACTTGATGATGTCCTTCTCGACATCGGCGGTCTTGTTGCGCACTTCGTAGTACAGATTGGGACGGTTGAAGGACGATTTGAACACCGTCGCGTCGGTCATGCCCAGGTTCTTCTGTATATCGTGTTGCACTTTGGGTGTGGCCGTGGCCGTCAGGGCGATGATGGGCATGCGGCCTATCTCGTTGATGAGCGGGCGTATACGGCGGTATTCTGGACGGAAATCGTGGCCCCATTCCGAAATACAATGGGCTTCGTCAACAGCGAAGAGCGAAATCTTGATATTGCGCAGAAACTCGATGTTCTCCACCTTGGTGAGCGACTCGGGAGCCACGTAAAGCATCTTGGTTTTGCCGCTGACGATGTCCTGACGCACCTGGTCGATGGAGGCTTTGTTCAAGGATGAGTTGATGAAATGCGCCACGCCGTCTTCTTCGCTGAACGAACGCATGGCATCCACTTGATTCTTCATCAAGGCAATCAGCGGAGAGATGATAATGGCGGTCCCTTCCATCATCAATGCCGGCAACTGGTAGCATAGCGATTTGCCGCCTCCGGTGGGCATCAGTACGAAGGTGTCCTTGCCTTCCAGCACATTACGTATAATGGCTTCCTGATTGCCTTTGAATGTGTCAAATCCGAAATACTCTTTGAGTTTTTCAACCAAGTTGTCTGATGTTGGCATAGTTGTCTGCTATTTCTATTAAATAGCAAATTTATAAATAAATGCTATAGAAATACAAGTGTTTTTGTATAAAAATAGAGGAGGATTCCTTAAAAATCCCCCTCATTTTTCAGTGTTTCGGCACCCTTGTCAAATATTTTTCAAGCGCTCCTGTCGGGCGTTTTCAATTTTCGAACGGGCGTAGTCGAGCGTGACGTGCACCTCCTTGTTGCCCGACGAAGGCGTGTCGTACATAATGTCCATCATGATGGTCTCGGTGATGGAGCGCAGTCCTCTTGCACCCAGCTTGAATTCGATGGCCTTGTCGATGATATAATCGTAGACTTCTTCATCGAAGCACAGACTGACATCGTCCATGGCAAACAGCTTGACGTACTGTTTGATGATGGCGTTCTTGGGCTCGGTCAGGATGGCGCGCAGGGCTTGGCGGTCGAGCGGCTCAAGGTAGCTGAGCACGGGCATACGGCCGATGATTTCGGGTATCAGACCGTAAGCTTTCAAGTCTTGCGGCGCGATGTATTGCAAGAGATTGTCCTTGTCGATATGGCTGCTCTGTTTGCTGGCGCTGTAACCCACGGTGGTAGTGTTCAGACGCGAGGCAATCTTTTTCTCGATACCGTCGAAGGCACCGCCACAGATAAACAGAATATTGTTGGTGTTGACGGCGATCATTTTCTGTTCGGGATGCTTGCGTCCGCCTTGTGGCGGCACATTCACGATGGAACCTTCCAGAAGCTTAAGCAGGCCTTGCTGTACACCTTCTCCGCTGACATCGCGAGTGATGGAAGGATTGTCGCTCTTGCGGGCTATCTTGTCGATTTCATCGATGAAAACAATGCCCCTTTCAGCGGCAGCCACATCGTAATCGGCCACTTGCAGCAGGCGGGTGAGCAGGCTTTCCACGTCTTCGCCTACATAACCGGCTTCGGTAAGCACCGTGGCGTCGACAATGGTGAAGGGCACTTTCAGCATCTTGGCAATGGTGCGCGCCAGCAGGGTCTTGCCAGTACCGGTGGGACCCACCATAATGATGTTCGACTTTTCAATCTCGATACTATCATCGTTCTTGTCTTGCAAAAGGCGCTTGTAGTGGTTGTAGACCGAAACCGACAGAAACTTTTTGGCTTCGTCCTGACCTATTACATACAGGTCGAGGAACTCTTTGATTTGCTGTGGTGTGGGCAGTTCGTCCTTCTTGAGTCCGCTGTCGGCGGCGCTTTTCTTTTTCTTGCTCGACAAGTATTCGTCTGCCATCTCCTTGGCGCGTTCGGCACAATTGGAGCATATATTACCAGAAATGCCCGAGATGAGCAGGGGCACTTCCGAACGGGCGCAGCCACAAAAGCTGCATCTGTCTTCTATTTTCTTAGGCATAATTACTTGGCTTGTCTGAGCATCACTTCGTCTATCATGCCGTATTCTTTGGCTTCTTGGGCGGTCATCCAATGATCGCGGTCGGAATCCTTCTCCACGCGCTTGAAACTCTGACCCGAGTGGTCGGCGATAATCTGATAAAGCTCATTCTTCAGTTTCTGGATTTCGTGAAAGGTGATTTCCATATCAGAAGCCTGGCCTTGCATACCGCCCATGGGCTGGTGTATCATCACGCGTGAATGCTGTAAGGCGGAACGTTTGCCCTTGGCGCCGGCTACCAGCAGCACTGCGGCCATAGACGCTGCCATACCCGTACTGATGGTGGCGACATCGCTCGAAATGAACTGCATGGTGTCGTAAATGCCCAAACCGGCATAAACGCTGCCGCCAGGCGAGTTGATATAGAGCGAGATGTCCTTGCCGGGTTCGGCGGAATCCAGATACAAGAGCTGGGCTTGTACCACGTTGGCGGTATAGTCGTCGATCTGCGTGCCCAAGAAGATGATGCGGTCCATCATCAGGCGCGAGAACACGTCCATCTGGGCAACGTTCAAAGGTCGCTCTTCTATAATGGTGGGGCTGATGTAATTGCTCGTAATCTTGGCGTATTGATCGAGTGTAGACCCGTTCATACCCAAGTGCCCCACGGCGAATTTTCTAAAGTCGTTGTTCATGGTGAGAAAAAACTATTTTGCTTTCTTTTCGTAGAGTTTCTGGAAGTCTTCGGTGCTGATTTCCTTGGCATTCAGCTTGATGGTGTTCTTCAGGAACTCGGCAACTTTTTTGCTCATGGCCTGGTCTTGCAGATTGCGCGCCTGTTCGGGCTTTTTGAGCATTTCGCCGGCATACTGTGACAAAAGTTCATCGGGTACATTGGCCATGCCGTACTGGGCGAACTGAGCCTTGACAACGCTCTTGGCAACAGCCGTCACATCGTCGTCAGAAACCTTCAGATCGTTT
>CAYRHC010000190.1:0-3666 GCA_964423935.1 uncultured Bacteroidales bacterium
CCGCTCATCAGCAGCAGAATCATAATGAAGAAAAACATCACGAACATGGCTTGCTGCATGGTGGATGCGTTATTGGAAATACTCAGGCCCAAGCCCGAAACCACCAGAATATAAATGCCCGAAAACAGTAGGATAGTCCAAATGCTGCCCGCAGGCACCAGTCCGTACATCAGCCAGGCCACCAGTAGGAAAACGCCCAGAATGACAATGCCGCAACACCAAAGCGGAACCATCTTGGCAAAGATAAACTGAGCTTTGGCCACCGGGGTGACATTCATCTGCTCGATGGTGCCGCGCTCTTTCTCGTTGACGATGCTCAAGGCTGGGAAGAAGCCGCAGATAATGGTGAGCAACATCACAATCAGAGCCGGAATCATGAACACTTTGTAGTCGAGCGTGGGGTTGAACTTGAATATGGGCTTGACACTGAACTGCGGCACCGCCACCGTGCCGCTTTTCACCGTTTTGTCCGAGAGTTCCTTGAGAACGGTAGAACCCGACAGCATCGAGAGCATGTACGAAGAACCCAGTGTTCCCTTGGTGCCGTTCACCGCATTCGCGGCGATGTAGATGTTGCCGCCTCGGCCGTTCACCACATCGCGCTCGAAATGCTGCGGCCACTCAATAATCATATCGGCCTGGTCGGATTCAACCATATCGAGTGCCTGCTCGTAGGTGGACAAAACGGCGCAAAGGTCGAAATAGTCGCTGGCATCAATCTCGTTCATCAGCTTGGACGTGAGGCTGCTGTGGTCGTTGTCTACCGCATCTACCCGGATATGCCTGATTTCCTGATTGGCGGCGAAAGGAAACACGAACATCGACAGCAGCGGCAGTATCACCAGCATCTTGGGCAACATCGAGTCGCGGAACATCTGCTTGAACTCTTTTTCTATCAGAAAGGATAACATCATAAGGCTGAAGATTTTATGGCCTCTAAGTCGGGCTTAGGCGAGGCGCGTTTTCATACTTTTAAGGGCGGCCAACACAAGAACCAAGGTCATCAGTGCCAGAATGCCCACTTCCATGACGGTAAGCGACAAAGGCGCGCCCTGAATCATAATCATCTTGACGGCTTGAATATACCAGCGGGCCGGAATGACGGTAGATACCCATTGCAAAATCTCGGGCATGCTCTCGATGGGGAAGATGATACCCGAGAAGAGCAGGGTAGGCATGAGCAGACCCATACCCGAGGCCACCAGCGCGGCCATTTGTGTCTTGACCACGGTAGAAATAAGCAGGCCGAGGCTGAGCGAACAGGTCAGGAACAGCACCGATACGCCGCAAAGACCCAGAAAACTGCCCGCAATGGGCACTTTAAGGATGAAGTACGAACAAGCCAAAATAACCATCAGGTCGATAATGGACAGCACCAAATAGGGTATGGCCTTGGCCAGCAGAATGTTGACAGGCTTGACGGGCGAGGCCAGCAGCACTTCCATGGAGCCCGTTTCCTTTTCGCGCACAATGCCAATGGCGGTCATCATGGAGCAGATAAGCATCAGCACCAGACCCATAATGCCCGGTACGAAGTTGTAGGCACTCTTGCTTTGCGGGTTGTAGAGCATTCTGACCGTTGGCGTGATACTGATATGACTTACACCGGCCTTGGCCAATTGTTGCTGTTGCCAGTTGCTGAGGATGCTACTGGCATAGGCATGAATCATCGAGGCTTGGTTGGGGTCGGTGCCGTCCATGATGAGCTGGATACCGGCATCTTCACCGGCCAGGGCACGCGATGAAAAGTCTTCGCTGAAAACCATCACCAGGTTGACCTTGCCCTCGCGGAAAACATCGTTGATGCGGTCTATGCTGTTGAGGCGCTCGCTGATGTTGAAATACTGCCCGGCATCCATCTGTTGGATAATCTGAGTGGTCATCTCGTCGTTGGAAGGGTCGAAAACAGCCACTTGGACATTCTTCACTTCGGTGGTGATGGCAAAACCGAACAACAACAGCAAGGCAATGGGAATACCCACCACTACCAGCAAAGTCCAGCGGTCTCTGAGAATATGCAGAAACTCCTTGCCTACAAAAGCATTGAATCTGTTTACATCCATAGCTGTGTCCTCCTAATCGCCGCTTCTTTCGGCTTCGCGGGCCAAACGGCGGAATACCCGGTCCATGCTGTCCACGGCAAATTGTTCTTTCAAGGTCTTGGGCGTGTCCAAGGCGCGAATACGTCCGTCCACCATAATGGAAACGCGGTCGCAGTACTCGGCCTCATCCATATAGTGCGTGGTGACGAAAACGGTAATGCCCTGGTCGGCAGCCTGGTAGATAAGCTCCCAGAACTGTCGGCGGGCAACGGGGTCAACGCCGCCGGTGGGCTCGTCCAGAAAGACGATACGCGGATGATGGAAGATGGATACCGAAAACGACAGTTTCTGCTTCCAGCCCAACGGCAGTTCGCTTACCATGGTGTTTTTCTCGTCCGAGAACGACAGACGTGCCAGCAGCTCATCGGTCTTGACGGCGATTTCCTTGCGGCTCATACCGTAGATGCCGCCGTAAAGCACCAAGTTTTCACGGACGCTAAGGTCTTCATAAAGAGAGAATTTCTGGCTCATATAGCCGATGTGCTTCTTGACATTTTCGGCCTGACGTGCTATGTCGAAGCCGGCCACAGTGCCTTGGCCCGAAGTGGGTTTGCTCAGTCCGCAGAGCATACGCATGGCTGTGGTCTTGCCCGCTCCGTTGGCACCGAGAAAACCGAAAATCTCGCCGGCCTGCACATCGAAGGATATCTTGTCGACGGCGGTAAAGTCGCCGAAGCGTTTGGTCAATTCAAATGCGTGTATTACGTTGTCCATGGTGCATTATTGTTTGTCGTCCTGCAGTATGGCCATAAAACAGTCTTCTACCGTAGGCGCTATCGTCTGAATATTGATATGTCCGTGTCCATGGTCGGCGAGCCAGCTTTGCACCTGCCCGCTGTCGAAGTCACGGCCGACGCTAAGATGTATCGATTCGCCGAAAGAGAAGGCGCGCAAGGCACCGGGCATGGCACGCAGATGACCCAAGAGGGCATGCATGTGGTCCGACTGTACGGCCAACAACTTGTCGGGAAATTCCTTGATGATGCCGCTGGGCGAATCAACCTTCAGGAACTGCCCGTTACGCATCAAGGCAATGCGGTCGCAGCGCCGGGCCTCGTCCATATAGGGTGTGGACACCAGAATGGTGATGCCATCGTCCTTGAGTTTGGCCAGCATATCCCAGAATTCTTTGCGCGAAACAGGGTCTACGCCCGTGGTAGGCTCGTCCAGAAACAGCACCTTGGGCTTGTGGATAAGCGCGCAGGACAAGGCCAGTTTCTGCTTCATGCCACCCGAAAGCTTGCCCGCCATACGGTGCTTGAAAGGCTCTATTTGGCAGTAGATATCCTTGATCAGATAGTAGTTCTCTTCGATGGTGGTGCCGAACAGCGTGGCGAAGAATTTGAGGTTCTCCTCTACTGTGAGGTCTTGATAAAGAGAGAATTTGCCCGGCATGTAGCCGATGATGCGCCTAACCTGTCGATATTGTTTATCGGTGTCTAAACCTTCGACGCTGGCCTGACCCGTATCGGGTAGCAAGAGCGACGTCAGTATTCTGAACAAGGTCGATTTGCCCGCTCCGTCGGGGCCGATAATGCCGAAGGTCTCGCCCTTGGCCACCTCG
>CAYRHC010000191.1:0-3652 GCA_964423935.1 uncultured Bacteroidales bacterium
AAGGCTATTCGCTGCCCGAGAACAAACTGGGACAGTACGCCCTCGCCGACCTGCCCGCACAGCTGCGCCGCCAACAGGATGCCCGTCTGCCTCAAGTGGACGAATTGAGCGTGGTGCGTCACTACACCAATATGAGCAACAACAACTTCGGTGTCGATACCGGCTTTTATCCGCTGGGCAGCTGCACCATGAAGTACAATCCCAAGATAGACGAAGAGATGGCCGCCCATCGCGACTTTGTGCACCTGCATCCGCTGCAGGATGTCAGCACGGTGCAAGGCGCACTCGAAGTTTATTATAACCTGCAACAGGCCCTGTCGGAGATTACCGGCATGAAGGAGTTCACGCTCAATCCCTTTGCGGGCGCACAGGGTGAACTTACCGGCCTGATGGCCATTCGCGCCTACCACCAAAGCCGTGGCGATGACAAGCGCACCCGCATTATCGTTCCCGACTCGGCCCACGGCACCAATCCAGCCAGCGCTATGGTCTGCGGCCTTAGCGTGGTAGTGGTGAAGAGCCGTCCCGACGGCACAGTCGATGTGGACGACCTCAAGCCCTTGCTCGATGACAGCATTGCCGGCATGATGATGACCAACCCCAACACACTGGGTCTTTTCGAGCGGAATATTGCCGAAATTGCCGCGCTGGTACACCAATGCGGCGGTCTGATGTACTACGACGGTGCCAACTTCAACCCCATGCTGGGCAAATGCCGCACAGCCGACTTGGGCTTCGACGTGATGCATATCAACCTGCACAAGACCTTCTCGACACCCCACGGTGGCGGCGGTCCGGGTTCCGGCCCTGTAGGTGCCACCAACGGACTGGAGGCTTTCCTGCCCAATCCGCACATCATCAAGAAGGCCGACGGCAGCTTCGACATCGAACAGCGCCCCGATGCACTGGGCAGCGTATCAGGCTTCACCGGCAACTTTGGTGTGGCCATGCGCGCCTACGCCTACATCCTCAGTTTGGGCAAGGAAAACCTTAAATATGTAGGTCCGTTGGCTACGCTCAATGCCAACTACATCAAGGAGTCGCTCAAAGATGTCTACGAACTGCCCATCGAAGGTGTATGCAAGCACGAGTTCGTGTTCAACGGCCTTAAGGACAAATCGACCGGCATCACTACGCTCGATGTGGCCAAACGCCTGCTCGACTACGGCTACCATTCGCCCACCATCTACTTCCCGTTGCTCTTTCACGAAGCCATGATGATAGAGCCAGCCGAAAACGAAAGCAAGGAAACGCTCGACGGTTTCATCGCCGTGCTGCGCCGCATTGCCCAAGAAGCCAAGGACGAACCTCAGCTGGTCAAGACCGCGCCACACCACACACCGGTGCGCCGTCTGGACGACACTTTGGCCGCCCTGCATCCCGTCGTTACCTACGCCGACCTGCTGGCCCAAGAAAACAGCCCCAAGCAAGCGTAGAAGCGGTCCTGAGAAATAGCGTGAACAACAAGCCCCGCCTTCCGATTTTTTCCGGAAAGGCGGGGCTCGTTTGTAGTGCGGTCAAATGAAGAGTGGTCTGCTATTCGCTGTAGCGGAGTATGAGTTCCTGCAGCAGTTCGTGCAAGGTTTTAACTTCGTAGGGACCAACGCTGGGTTTTAGGTGCGAATTGCCCACACCGCTGTCGTCAGTAAGAAAAACATAGGTTCCGCAAGTGGTCATAGCAAAATATCGCAGCATAAACTCGGTTTCCTTGTCCACCCCACTGGCAGCTACCGGAATAATCTTGATACCGTTGGCAGCGAACTGGCGTACCGAACGGTGCAGGCTGGAAAGGATATCTTCCTGATAATGGGCCGGAGCGTCCAAGAGCATAAAGGCAATACGCGCACGGGCATCGGAGTTCCAGGGAAGTTGCACGGTGGCATCGAGGGCTTTGTGTACGGCTTCGGGATAATCGCCGCCACCCATGGCACTCTGCTGCGAAATATAGTTGATATTGTCTTGAATGTTTTCGGTAAAAGTGTTGTTCTTCACCACATATTCATCGCCTTCATCGCGGTAGAAGACGCTGGCTGTCGAAAGACGCAGTTGCTGGTTTTGCTCTTTGACAGCACTCAAAACATCCATCAAGTCTTCCTTAAGAAAATCCATCTCGTCCGACATGGAACCCGTTGCATCCACCACAAAAGCCAACTGCACCAAATCGGATGCTTGCGAAACGAGGTCGCAATCGATGGTATTCAGGCAAGCGGCTTGCAAAGTGACATCCTTTGGCTCGCCGTTAACATACAGACGGCAGGAGTCGAGTATATCGGCAGTACCGGGCAGCAGGTTGAGCCAGAGTTCGGCACGGCCCCGGTTATCGGTCTTGGCCGACCAAATCGTTTTTCCGTCACACTGCAAAGTAAGGGGAATATTGACCAGCGGACTGCCGTTGTACTGCAAAGCTATGCCTATACGGCCTTGGGTCTGAAAACCCCAATAAGTAAGGTAAGAGGCAAAATTGACACTGTCGTTCTGTTCACGGATAAGGTCTTGCCAGAAATCCCAGTTTTCCACATCGCACCATTCGCCTGCGGTAAGGATGCCCGCTTGTACATGGGAGGTGCTGTCTCCTTGGCCACCTATCGATTCGCCGGCGTAGGCGCTGCCGCTGTCAATGCCCTTTATTCCACCATAACCGACATCATCGATTCCACAAGAGGAAAACAGCAAGGGCAAGGCGAGCATCAAACAGCTGGCCCAACCGAGAAGGTTTTTACGGTTTTTCATTGTTGCGCGTTAAAAGTGGTTAAACAACGCGAACATAGACTGCAACCCAAGGAATATGTTACAAAAAGATATACGGCAAAGACAAGGAAACTGCTCACGCTCAGGGATTGAGCCGCTCAAATTCTGGCGGGGAATTGCGGCGACATTTCTCCACAAAGGTGCCCTGAATGCAAATAGAAATGATTCCTCAATCGCATTCAGGGCACACTGTATCTATTAAAACGCCCATTCGGGAACTCTATTTCTTCTGTTTCTTTAATTCAGCCTGGTTTTTGCCGGTTAAGTCAGCTGATTAAGCCCCGGAGTTCTCCGCAGAGATCTTCGGGGTTTTTGCGGCCGCTGAGCTTGTTGAAGCGCCGAGGGGGCAGTCAGTACTGCGCTTCGCTTGTAGGCCCCGCCCGCTATCAAGCGCGGGTGCTTTGGGTCTCCGACAGGATACCCTTGACCCCGAAAAATAGTTTTTAGCAATGCTCCTTCAGCATTATGGCGTTGATGTTGCGGCCGCACTGGGTTCCTTCCCTTCTGGCGGAATAGAGACTCAAGGTTTCGTAAGTGCAGATGCCGGAGTTCAGGATGTTTTCCGGTTTGACTCCTTCCTCGACAAGAATTCTGCGGTTGGCTTCAGGCAGGTCGATATGGTGGCCGGTCTTCATGTCGCCTTCGACCCTGACGCCGTTCCAACTGTAGATGGCGTCCATCAGGAAGCCCGCATCCCTGAACGAGCCGGCGACCTCTTTCCCCACCTGGAAGCATCCTTTACAGATGCCGGGGCCGATTACTGCCTTGAGGTCCTTGGCCTCGGTCCCGTATTCCCTGCACAGCGTAAATATGGCCTTACGGAGAATTTTTGCAAGAGTGCCGCGCCACCCTGCGTGAACCGCGGCCACCGCCCTGCGCACCGGATCGTAAAGAAGTATGGGGA
>CAYRHC010000192.1:0-3646 GCA_964423935.1 uncultured Bacteroidales bacterium
TTATCATTGGTGTTATTGTGGCTTTGCTGGCCGTATTCGCCTTTTTCTTTTTCGGTGTGATGGAGTTCAACCTGCTGCACGCTGTGGTGGGCATCCTGGTGGTTGCCGTCATTGCCTTCCTCTTTACAACGGTGGCTGCCAATGCCATTGCCATCGTGGGTTCCAATCCCGTTTCCGGTATGACGCTGATGACGCTGATTTTGGCTTCGGTGATTATGGTTGCCGTAGGTCTGAAGGGTAGCACCGGTATCGTTTCCGCCTTGATTATGGGCGGCGTAGTCTGCACAGCCTTGTCGATGGCCGGCGGTTTTATCACCGACCTTAAAATCGGTTACTGGTTGGGTTCGACCCCGGCCGTGCAGCAGACTTGGAAGTTCCTCGGCACTTTGGTTTCGGCCTTGACTGTGGGCGGTGTGCTTATCATCCTGAACAAAACTTATGGTTTCGTCGGCGACAATGCTCTGGTGGCTCCGCAAGCCAATGCTATGGCGGCCGTTATCGACCCCTTGATGTCGGGTACGGGTGCACCTTGGTTCCTCTATGCCACGGGTGCTGTACTGGCTTTGGTGCTCAATTTCTTCCATGTTCCCGTGCTGGCCTTCGCCTTGGGTATGTTCATTCCTTTCCAGCTGAACATTCCTCTTGTTGTGGGCGGTTTCATCAACTGGCTGGTTTCCACGCGTTCCAAGGATGCCAAACTGAACGCTGCACGTAAGGAAAAAGGAACGCTCATCGCTTCCGGTTTCATCGCCGGCGGTGCCTTGATGGGTGTGGTAAGTGCTGCTTTGCGCTTTGGCGGTATCGACTGGATGATGACCGACTGGAACAAAGGGACCGGTGCCGAAGTGTTGTCCATTGTTATGTACGCTGCGCTTATCGGCTACTTTATCTATACGGTATTGAAAAAGAAACAGGCTGATTGATAACTTGTTCTTTCATTTTTACAATTATTGCGTTTTCTAACGGAAATTTAATAATTCCTTTGCATCACCTATGCTAAAGGCGAGTATATTTGTGAACGTATCTTTATGCATTAATTATGAATACCGAACAATTTATGGCTCGTTTGGAGGCTAAGCATCCGGGAGAGCAAGAGTACCTGCAAGCTGTACACGAGGTTTTATTGAGTGTTGAAGATGTCTATAACCAGCATCCTGAGTTTGAAAAAGCCAAAATCATGGAACGTCTGGTGGAACCCGATCGCATCTTTACCTTTAAGGTGCCCTGGGTAGACGATAAGGGAGAAATCCAAATCAACACCGGCTACCGCGTGCAGTTCAACAATGCCATCGGTCCGTACAAGGGCGGTTTGCGTTTCCATGCCTCGGTAACCTTGTCTATCCTGAAGTTCCTGGGCTTCGAACAGACCTTCAAGAATGCGCTCACAACGCTGCCTATGGGCGGTGGCAAAGGTGGTTCCGACTTCAGCCCCCGTGGTAAGTCTCAAGCTGAAATACAGCGTTTCTGCCATAGCTTTATGTTGGAACTCTGGCGCAATATCGGCCCCAATACCGATGTTCCCGCCGGTGATATCGGCGTAGGTGCTCACGAAGTGGCTTACCTGTATGCCATGTACAAGAAGCTGGCTCGCGAAAATACGGGCGTGCTTACGGGCAAGGGCCTGGCTTTCGGCGGATCGCTGATACGTCCCGAAGCAACCGGTTTCGGTGGTCTGTATTTCGTTAAGCAGATGCTGGAAACTGCCGGCAAGGGTATTGAAGGCAAACGGATAGCTATTTCCGGTTTCGGCAATGTGGCTTGGGGTGCTGCCACCAAGGCTACCCAAATGGGTGCTAAAGTTGTAACGCTTTCCGGTCCTGACGGTTACATTTTCGATGCCGACGGCTTGAACGATGAAAAGATAGCCTATATGCTGGAACTTCGTGCAGCTAACAACGATGTTATCGCTCCTTATGCCGACAAGTTCCATGTACCGTTCTACGCCGGACGCAAGCCCTGGGAACAGAAAGTGGATATCGCCCTGCCTTGCGCAACGCAGAACGAACTCAACGAAGAAGATGCCAAGGCTTTGGTGGCCAATGGCGTTATCTGCGTAGGCGAAATCTCCAATATGGGTTGTACACCAGAAGCCATCAATACCTTTATAGAGAACAAGATTCTTTATGGCCCGGGCAAGGCTGTCAATGCCGGCGGTGTGGCAACTTCCGGTTTGGAAATGACCCAGAACGCCATGCACATCTCTTGGTCGGCCGAAGAAGTGGATGCCCGTCTGCATCGCATTATGGCCGATATTCATCAGCAGTGCGTGCGCTACGGCAAACAGCCCGACGGCTATATCAATTACATGAAGGGTGCCAATGTGGCCGGTTTCATGAAAGTTGCACAAGCCATGCTCGACCAAGGCTATCTGGGATAACGCGAAAGCCATAAGGCTCGAAGAAGCGAAGGTGCTTCCAAGAGTAGCGCGATAAATAACGGGAGGGCGGCCTAAGTCCAATGGACTTACGGCCGCCCTCCTTGTATTACGCACCCGCCGGGCCGGCACTAGGCCAGCGCGGCAAGGCTATCCTTGATGGCACTGATTTTGCTTTCGCTGTCGGAGAGCTTCTTGCGTTCGGCCTCGATAACGGCAGCCGGTGCCCGGTTGACAAAATTCTCGTTGCCCAGTTTTTTGAGAATGCTGGCACGGAAACCTTCCAGATAGCTTAGTTCGGCCTGCAGCTTCTTAGTCTCGGCCTCCTTGTCTATCATATCGCCAAGTGGAACCGAAAACTCGGTGGTACCCACAGAAAGGGGCCGCGGTTGGCTGTTTGGCGGCTACACGTTCAATCTTGTCCAAATTGGCCATCTTCATGATGACGCTGCGGTAAGCTTCTTTGTAGTTGCCAATCACCTCCAGACTGAGCTGGTTCTTGTTGGGCAGGTTCTTCTCCAGACGGATGGTGCGGATTCCGGCGATGATGGCCTTGACTTCTTCTACATCGTCAATAATGTTCTGGTCGTAAGCTTCCACTTTGGCCTGTTGCTGGGTCATGATGCTGGCACCTTCGGCGCGCTCTTCGATATTCTGCCAAAGTTCCTCGGTGATGAAAGGCATGAAGGGATGCAACAGCAGGCAGAGCTGTTCGAAGAAATGCAGCGTGGCTTTCAGCGTAACGGCATCGATGGGCTGCTGGTAGGCGGGTTTCACCATCTCCAGATACCACGAAGAGAATTCGTCCCAGAAAAGCTTGTAAACGCACATCAAAGCTTCGCTCAGACGATACTTCGAGAACAAGTCGTCCATCTCAGCCGTGGCCTTCTTCAGCTGGGCGTCGAACCAAGCGACGGCAATACGCGACGATTCGGGCTGCGCCTGTGTCTCGTCCACCTGCCAGCCCTTGATAAGACGGAAGGCGTTCCAAATCTTGTTGTTGAAGTTGCGGCCCTGTTCGCAAAGAGCCACATCGAAGAGAATGTCGTTGCCGGCAGGGGCTGAGAGCATCATACCCATACGCACACCATCGGCTCCATAGGTATCAATCAGCTCGATGGGGTCGGGCGAGTTGCCCAAACTTTTGCTCATCTTGCGACCCAACTTGTCGCGAACAATACCCGTAAAGTACACGTTCTTGAAAGGCATATCGCCCAGATATTCATAGCCGGCCATAATCATACGGGCTACCCAGAAAAAGATGATGTCGGG
>CAYRHC010000193.1:0-3644 GCA_964423935.1 uncultured Bacteroidales bacterium
TTGTCGTCCGTCAGACCGAAACCGCCGTAGACAGGCGCATCGCTGTTGAGTATGCAGATGTATTTGCCCGCCTCTACCATGAGCCCGTAGCCATCGAAAGATTTGGTGGGGTGCAGGTTGAACACGAATAGCAGGTCGCCACGCGAGAAGGCAAGAATCTGGTCGCCATCGTTGGCGCAACGCTGCACGGGCAGGTTGCGGGCAAAACACTTTTCGCGGCGGGCCAGATGTATCATCGCTTTGTCGAAAGCATAAAGGTATTTGTACTTCAGTAGTGGGTCTTCGGCCAAATGCCATTGGCGGCGGGCATATTTATGCGACCATCCGTTGCCTTCGCGCGGAAAATCTATCCATTCCGGGTGTCCGAACTCGTTGCCCATAAAGTTAAGATAGCCTCCGTTGATGGTGGAAAGCGTGAGCAGTCGTATCATTTTGTGCAGGGCAATGCCTCGGTTTACCATAAAGTGCTCGTCGTTGCAGGACATATGCCAGTACATATCGGCATCTATCAGCCTGAAAATGATGGTTTTGTCGCCAACAAGCGCTTGGTCGTGACTTTCGGCGTAGCTGATGGTCTTTTCGTCGGCGCGGCGGTTGGTCAGTTCCCACCAGATGTCGCCCGGCTTCCAGTCTTCGTCCTTCCTTTCCTTGATAATCTTAATCCAGAAATCGGGAATACCCATGGCCATACGGTAGTCAAAGCCGATACCGCCGTCCTTGAATTTGGCGGCCAGTCCGGGCATACCACTCACTTCTTCGGCTATGCTGATGGCTTTGGGATTCACTTCGTGGATAAGCAAGTTGGCCAAGGTCAGGTAACAGATGGCATCGCCGTCCTGATTGAGGTTGTAGTAATCGGCATAGTTGGAGAAATTGTCGCCCAGCCCGTGGCTCTTGTATAGCATCGAGGTGACACCGTCGAAACGAAAACCGTCAAAGTGGTACTCTTCCAGCCAGTACTTGCAGTTGGACAGCAGAAAATGCAGCACTTCGTCCTTGGCGTAATTGAAGCAAAGCGAATCCCAGGCGGGATGCTCCCTGCGGCCATCCGTGTGGAAATACTGCCCGGGGTCGCCATCGAGCAAACCCAGACCTTCATCGGTGTTCTTGACGGCATGCGAGTGCACGATGTCCATAATGACAGCTATGCCCAGTGTATGTGCATCGTCGATAAGTCGCTTCAGCTCTTCGGGCGTACCGAAACGCGAAGATGGCGCAAAGAAGTTGGAAACGTGATAGCCGAATGAACCGTAGTAGGGATGCTCCTGTATGGCCATAATCTGGATGGCGTTGTAGCCGTTGGCGGCAATCTTGGGCAGGATATTCAGACGAAACTCTTCGTAACTGCCCACCTTTTCGGCATCTTGCGCCATACCGATATGGCATTCGTAAATGAGCAGTGGCTTGGTGTTGGGCTTGAAATTCAAACACTTGAAGCTGTATTCCTGCTCGGGAGCCCAGACCTGTGCGGAGAAAATTTTCGACTGCTCGTCCTGAACAAAACGACGTCCCCAAGCGGGCAGACGCAAGCCTTCGCCACCCGGCCAACGGACCAGCATTTTGTAGAACTGTCCGTGTTGCAAGGCCTGAGAGGGGAGTCTCAGTTCCCAATCGCCATTGCCCAGCGGCTGTAGACGATAGGTTTCATCGTCGGCTTGCCATTGGTTGAAATCGCCGATGAGAAATATTTCGCTGGCATGGGGAGCCCATTCTCGGAATACCCAGCCCTCGTTGTCGCGATGCAATCCGTAGTAGCGGTGGCCATTGGCAAAGTCGCTGAGTGTCTGGCCTTTGGTCAGCTGCCGTTTTTTTTGGAGGGCATAGTCGTAACGGCCCTTGATGGCAGCTTCGTAGGGAGCCAGCCAAGGGTCGTTCTTTATCAGCCGCAAGGTGGTACTCATGCAGTTGGTTTTGAATTAGATAAGAACCTTGGCTATCACTTTCTTAATCTTGCCTTCGCCGATGCAGGGAGCGTGAGCGTCGCCGGGGAAGAAAATGCAGAAGTCGCCCGCCTGCAATTCCACTTGGGTAGAGCCTTGGCCGGCGAAAAATTCGATGTCTTTGGTTTCGTTGTATTCGCTGGTCACTTCCTTGCAATCGTCGAGTCGTTTCCAACCCATAGCTTCATTGCCTTCCAGCACCACCTGGATGTCGATATATTTGCGATGGGCTTCCAGACGGGCCACCTCAGGCTTCTTGCCGTCGGGATGTTGTACGTTGAGGTAGAGTTTGGTGCCGTCCAGCTCAATCTTGCCGGGTTCAACCTTGGTCAAGTCGTGGGTCTTGATATAGTCGAAAGCTTGCTTGAAAAGGGGGTGCAGCGATTCGTAAACCTGGCTGTTGTTCAGATGATCGAGAATCATAATGGTTTGTGTTTTAGTGTTATATAAAATGATTTTTAATGCACGATTGTATAAGGCAAAGTTAAAAGGAATATTGAAAAAAAGGCCTATCTTTGCGAAAAATCCTTAGGTATATTCTTTTTGATATGGGACACCTTCCTGTCATTGTTTCCGATCTGGCTCTGATTCTGATAGTTGCCAGCATTACAACCTTAATATTCAAGTTCTTGAAACAACCTGTCGTACTGGGCTACATCGTGGCCGGTATGCTCGTGGGCCCGCTGATGTCACTGACACCAACCATTCAAGATACCAGCAACGTGCAGATTTGGGCCGATATCGGTGTGCTCTTCCTTTTGTTCGCTTTGGGTCTTGAATTCAGTTTCAAAAAGCTGGTAGCCGTAGGCAAGACGGGCATCATCACTGCTTTGGTCGAGGTACTCTCGCTATGGGTGATAGGCTATACGGTGGGTAGGCTGATGGGCTGGGGCAATATGAACAGCATTTTCTTGGGTTCGATGTTGTCGATGTCCTCTACTACTATCATTATCAAGGCTTTCGAAGATTTGAATATCAAACATAAGAAGTTTACCGGGCTGGTGTTCGGCGTGTTGGTGGTGGAAGATTTGCTGGCCATCGTCATGATGGTGTTGCTCTCGACCATTGCTGCCAGTACCCATTTTTCGGGCTGGAACATGCTAACCTCGGTGTTCAAGCTGATATTCTTCTTGGCCTTGTGGTTCATCGCGGGTGTCTACCTCATCCCAAGTTTGCTGCAGAAAACGCGCAAGTATCTCAATGATGAAACCCTGCTGATAGTCAGTGTGGGCCTTTGCCTGTGCATGGTGGTGCTGGCCGTCAAGGTGGGCTTCTCGTCGGCCCTGGGCGCTTTTATCATGGGTTCTATTCTGGCCGAAACCGTCGAGGTGGAACGTATCGAAAAACTTATCAAGCCTTTGAAAGACCTTTTCGGTGCCGTCTTCTTCGTATCGGTGGGTATGATGGTGGATGTCAAGGTTTTGGCCGAATATATCTGGCCTATCGTCATTCTGGTGCTGGTGGTGCTGGTGCTCAAGATGATGGCCTCCACCATGGGTATGCTCCTCTCAGGACAACCGCTCAATATTGCCGTACAGTCGGGCTTCAGCTTGGCGCAAATCGGTGAATTTGCCTTTATCATTGCCAGTCTGGGCGTGAGTCTGAACGCCACTTCCGACTTCTTGTATCCGGTTGCCGTAGCCGTATCGGTGGTGTCGACCTTTATGACACCTTATATGATTAAACTCTCGCATCCGGTCTGCA
>CAYRHC010000194.1:0-3622 GCA_964423935.1 uncultured Bacteroidales bacterium
GCTCATTGTCAGTGTGTGTTTCAAAAAGTATCCCCGTGGGGAGTCGAACCCCAATCGATGGAACCGGAATCCATTATTCTATCCATTGAACTACGGAGACGTCAATCTTTATAAATATATCTCGCCCAATCCGTTTGATAATACGCCTCGTTGCAAAGCTCGAAATAATCGGACGTATTGTCTGGCCATGGTATGTAGCAACTCAAGCCTTCGCAGTGTTCCAAAGCGCGGATAGACCGTCCGCTGAGGTTGCTGTAGAGATAATCCGTGTGGTCGTGATAGGCGACACAGCGCTCGAATTGCTCGGCAAAGGTAGTAAAAATATCTTGGCTATCCGCTGCGCAAACATGCTGCATATAATCGTGGAAGTCGAAAAAAATCGATTGACGGCGGTTCTCCAAGCCTTGAATCTGGCTGTGATCGATGCTGACATCCTTGTATTTGGTCAGAATCTGACGGCTGATGGTGGCCAGAGAATCGATTTGCGACATATCTACCAGGCTGATGGCTGCGTAAGGATAGGCCTTGCCGCCATAGGTGAGGTTGCGGTAAAAGTCCATATAGGTGAGTCCAACGGCTTGTGCCAGCCCGCCGACGCTCAGATTCTCGTCGAAGAGAAAATCCATGATGTCGAGGTAGGGATAGCCGAAGGCGATAATCTCGATAGGCGATGCCAAGACATAATCGCAAGACCGGCGCAGGTCGTAGAGCGTTTCTATGCCGGCTCCGAAACAGGCATCTATCATAACAAGGTTGATGCCCAGGCCTTCGAGTGCCAGGCCGATGTCTCGGTAGCTGATTTGATAGTTGCCATCGCGGCCGAAACCCTTGGTGCCCAGCGGCCATTCTTCCTCATCGTTGGCGGCGGCCACTTTGTCAATGCCGGGTGCGAAAGCTTGTCGGCTTTCTTCGGTAATGCTGATACTTTTGGGGAACCAGCCTGTGCTGTGCGACCAAAGCACCAGCACATATTCCTTGGCATCGGCCGTCTTAATGGCATCGCTGACAATCTGATGGAAGGGCCCTTTGGACAGAGGCGTTATATAATCGTAGCTCTTTATCAAGGTGGTGTCGCTATGTTTGTTGCTCTTGCTGGGAGCCGTGATTTCGTAGAGACGCTGGCTGCCATTGTAACTGTTCAGGAAAACCAGCAGACGCCCGTTTTCCATTAAGCTTTTATTGTTGGCCCTGGCATCGCTGGCCAGGTTGTTGTTGGCTTCCATAAAGATGATAACCGTGCGGTTGTTACGACCGCATTCGGAATCATGTATGCACGACTGGCAGAGCAGCAGGCATAGACAGATAAACATCAACCTGGGCAAGAGTTTCATAGGCTTATGGGTTTGACAATTTCCGGCCAGGCGGCCTTGAGTTCGGTCATGTTGTGGAACAAGAGGTTGCAACCCGCCTTGAGAAGAATCTCGTCTTCGAGCGGTCCGGTGTTGACGGCGATGGTAAAGATACCAGCCGCCCGGCCGGCCTCCACGCCCAGAGGCGCATTTTCGATGACAACGGCCTCGCCGGCCAGTACGCCCGCTTTCTTGAGCCCCATCAGGTAGGGGTCGGGGTAAGGTTTGCCACGCTCCACATCGAAGGCCGTTACCATGTGGTCTTCGCTGAAATGACCGGGAAAGGCACGGTTCAAACGGTCGAGCAGCTTGTACTGGCCGGAACCGGTTACCAACACCCTTTGCACGCCCGTATCGCGGATGGTGTCCAACAATTTGTCGGCGTCCTTCATGACCGGAACCGGCGGCATGTCGTCGAACATCTGCGATTTGCGGGCATAGAGCGTTTCCACCTCTTCATCGGTGGGGTCGCGGTGCAGCTCGCGGCGATAAAGAATCTCCAGCGTGTCCCGGCCGGTGCGTCCTTCGTGCATATAAGCTTCCTTCAGATCGAAATGGAAGCCCAGGCCGAGGAAAATTTCGGTCCAGCATTGGGCATGATGGGGCATGGAGTCGAACAGCACGCCGTCCATGTCTATCAGCGCAGCCTTGGGCTGAAAAGACGACTTGCCCTCCGATGTCAGATATTGCAGTTTTTCCTGTTCAAACATTCGTTAGAGTCTTTTGCGGATAGCGGCCGAGGCCTCTTCGTAACCCGGCTTCTCGAGCAATGCAAACATATTCTTCTTGTAAGCTTCCACGCCAGGCTGGTCGAAGGGATTGATACCCAGCAGATAACCGCTGATGCCGCAGGCCTTTTCGAAGAAATAGAGCAACTGTCCGATATAGTATTCGTTCAGTTCGGGCATAACAATCTTGATGTTGGGTACACCGCCGTCAACATGAGCCAACTGTGTTCCCAGTTCGGCCATCTTGTTCACCTGGTCTACGCGCTTGCCGGCCAGATAGTTCAGTCCGTCCAGATTTTCGTTGTCACTGGGGATGACCACGCATTCCTTGGCTTGGGCGATGGAGATGACGGTTTCGAAAATGCTGCGTTCGCCTTGCTGTATCCACTGGCCCATAGAGTGAAGGTCGGTGGTAAGGTCGACGGCGGCCGGGAAGATACCTTTGTTTTCCTTGCCTTCGCTTTCGCCGTAAAGCTGTTTCCACCATTCGGCCACATAATGGAGCTTGGGATGATAGTTGGCCAGGATTTCTATTTTCTTGCCCTTGGCATACAGGGAGTTACGGACAGCGGCATATTGCATGGCGGGATTCTCGCCGTAAGCGGCGGCGCATTGCTGTTCCATCTCGACGGCACCGGCCACGAAAGCCTTGATGTCGAATCCGGCCACAGCTATGGGCAGAAGACCGACGGGTGTCAGTACCGAATAGCGGCCACCCACGTTGTCGGGAATGATATAGGCCTTGTAGCCTTCCTTGGTGGCCAGTGTGCGCAGGGCGCCTTTCTTGGCATCGGTGATGGCCACGATGCGCTTGCAGGCTTCTTCCTTGCCCACCTTCTCCTCGAGCAGGGTCTTGAGCAGACGGAAGGCCAGCGCGGTTTCGGTGGTGGTTCCCGATTTGGAGATATTGATGATACCGAAGGATTTGTCTTTCAGCAGTGCGGTAAGTTCGGCCAGATAGTCTTCGCTGATATTGTGTCCGGCAAACAAAATTTTGGTCTGAGTTTCCTGACGCATCCATGCAAAGGTGTTGCTCAAGGCGTCGATGACGGCTTTGGCACCCAGATAGCTGCCGCCGATACCGGCCACTACCACCACTTCGCATTTTTCACGCAAGGAATCGGCCGTGGCCTGGATGTCCTGCAGAAAGTCTTCCGTGATGCTGCTTGGCAGATGCAGCCAGCCTAAGAAGTCGTTACCTTTGCCACTTCCTTGATGCAACATATCTTGAGCCTTGCCGCAAGCCTGGGCATAGGCGTCAATGTCTGCCTTCGGCACAAAACCGAAAACCTTGTCGAGTTGAATACTGATCTTTCCCATAACAATTAATGTAGATGTTGGCTGAGTAATTTTATTTCTATACCGGGAGAAACCCTCTCGTACAGGATATTGTAAACGGCATTCAGTATCGGCATGTCAACCTGATAGCGCTTGTCGTTAATTTCTTTCATACACTTGGTGCCATAATAGCCTTCGGCCACCATTTCCATTTCCACATGCGCCGTCTTCACCGAATAACCCTTGCCTATCATCGTGCCGAAAACG
>CAYRHC010000195.1:0-3568 GCA_964423935.1 uncultured Bacteroidales bacterium
CCGCCGGTATGGTTGATATCAAAAGCACGCAACAGTTGGAACAAAGCCAGACGCAGTTGGCTGTTTCCATGGCCAATGTGGGCTTCCTACGCTCGCAGAAGTTAAGCGATCAAGCCTTTGCCCAAGTGTATGCCAATTGTCAGTTTTCGGGACCCTATTTATATCTGAACGACTGCCAGGACATGCTACAGGCATTTTCGAGCCGAGATGCGGGGCTGAATCTGCATGCCCAAGCCGGCAAAATGAGTTTCAATTATTATACTTACTTTATCAACGAAGACTATCTGGGCAAGGAGCATGTGCTGCAGGCTGCCCAAACGAGCAAAGCTTGGAAAAGAAGGCACTTCGGAGTCTTCAATTGGCACGGATCTTTCGATCGCCTACAAACCGAACTCAACTTGGGCCACGACTGGGACGAAGGTGAAAGACGCTTGTCCAAGACGCAGGCATGGATGGAAGAACGCGATTATCAGTTGAATATCAAGCTGAAATACTTCCTGAACGATGCGCTATATTGTCAGATAGGCTATGCCGACGAATTTAGAAAGATAGATTATCGCAGCAGTGAGCCCTTGCATTATTGGGATATCAGCGACAAGGCCGTGCTGCGGCAGCAGGACAGTTGTCTGCACTACCGTCTGCCTGAGGTTTTCGCCTATGCCCGTTGGAAACAAGACCGGCTGAGCGGCGGCCTCGGCCTGCGTCACCAGCTTCAGGGACCTTGGGCAGCACAAGCCCATCTGCGTTATCACATCAACCAAGAGCATAGCCTGCAGGCCTCGGCCGGCAACTACTACGCTCAACAAGCCTCCTTGCAAGCCCTGCCGCGCATTCATCAGCAACTGTCCAGACAGGCAGCCCTTGAGTACGACTTTCGCTCGGAAAGCACCCACCTGTCGGCGGCCGTCTACCACAAGCAGGAAGAAGGTGCCTACTATTTTTCATGGCTGGAGCAATGGCAAAATTGTAGCTGGCAGACCAATGGCTTGGAACTGAGCGTCGAACAGCAATGGAATTCCTTGCGCCTGGCCGCTTCGTACACGGGCCTATTGGGCGAGATCTGCTGGAATGGCAAATCCTATCCCGCTCCAAACAGCCTACCTTATACACTAAAGTCGCAACTGAGCTATACCAATAGCCGGATGTTCAGTATTTCCTTATCGGCCAATTTTCGTTCGGGACTCCGCTATACGCCCGTTACGGGAGCAGTCTGGCGGGAGGAACAACAGTGCTACGAACCCGTTTACGGAGAGCTGTTCAGTGCCAGACTCAAGCCTTACCAGCGCGTGGATTTGAGTTTTAACAAAGTCTATCATCTGGGTGGTAATTGCATGATGGTAGCCTTCGCTTGTCTGAGCAATATTTTCAATCACCTTAATCCAGCCGGTTGGATCTATTCTTGGGATTACGCAGAAAAAGTCGCTTCCATCCCCATGCAGCGCTACAGCATCTACGGCGGTATTCAGCTTAGTTTCTGAATTCTATCGCTTTTTTTTCGTCATCCGGACTTGAATTTCTTAATATATTTTTACTTTTGGGAAATATTTCGAAACAACTTCTCAAAACAGCCTCGGTTGATGAAAGTCATTTCCTATAATCTGAATGGTATACGCAGTGCTTTGTCCAAAGATTTGCTGGTTTATCTGCGCGAAGAAAATGCCGACGTTGTCTGTTTTCAAGAAACCAAGGCCCAACCCGAACAGATTGATTCGTCCCTGTTTTGGGAATTGGGCTACCGCCATTGCTTTTACCATTCGGCCCAAAAGAAGGGGTACAGCGGTGTGGCCATACTCTCGAAAACAGCACCCGACAAAGTGACGGTGGGTATGAACAACGAAACCTACGACAGCGAAGGCCGCATTCTTAGAGCGGATTTCGGACGCTTCAGCGTGCTGTGCGCTTACGTTCCTTCGGGCAGCATGGGTGATGAGCGGCAAGTTTTCAAGATGAAGTTTCTGGAAGATTTTCTACCTTACATCGGGCAATTGCGCCTGGAACGACCGCACCTGCTGGTGTGCGGCGATTTCAACATCTGCCACAAGCCCATCGACATCAACCACCCGGAGCGCCATACCAAAGATTCGGGCTTTCTGCCCGAAGAGCGTGAATGGATGGACCGTTGGCAGGCCAGTGGCATGATTGACAGTTTCCGCGAACTGCACGACGAAGGCGAACAATACACTTGGTGGAGTTTCCGTGCAGGCGCTAGGGCCAAGAACCTGGGTTGGCGCATCGACTACCATTGGCTGAGCGAGCCGCTGCGTCCTTATCTGAAAGATGCGGGCATCCGCCCCGAGGCTTGTCAGTCGGACCATTGTCCCATCTTCGTGGACCTCAATCTGTAACATTCTAATACGCAGGCCCTATGAACAAACCCGTTGCTTCGATGCGTATGTTGTTTTACGTGACAGCTGTGCTGATCATTGTGGCTTCTACGCTCTTTTCCAACCGTTTGGCCAAAGACCTTGCTTTGGAGGAGCAGAAAAAAATCGAACTTTGGGCAGAAGCCATCCCCCTGCTGGCTCAAGACAACAGCGAAGATGTGCAGTTCGACTACTCCTTGAGCCTTAAGATTATAGAGGGCAACACCAACATCCCCGTCATCTTGGTTGACGATCGGCAGAACATCATCAGCTACGCCAATATCCACCTACGCAGCAAACATCAGGACAGCGATTTGGAGCGGGCCAAAAACAAGCTCATCAACAAGAACCAATCCATCGAAATCAAGTTGAGCCGCAAGCACTCGCAGTACATCTATTACGACGATTCGCAACATCTCAAGCGCCTTCGCTATTTCCCTTACCTGCAACTTGGGGTCATGTTTGTCTTTTTGGCTATCACCATCTTTGCCTACAGCATTTCCAAACGCGATGAGCAAAACCGCATTTGGGTAGGCCTTTCGAAAGAAACGGCACACCAGCTCGGCACGCCCATTTCATCCTTGATGGGCTGGGTTGAGATTCTGAAAATGAAGGATATAGACCCCGATATCATTACGGAGATAGACAAGGACACGCAACGGCTGAAAACCGTGGCCGACCGTTTCTCGAAAATCGGGTCCAAGCCGCAGACAGAAGACTGCAACTTGGTAGAAGTCCTTGAAAGTACGGCAGCCTATATGCGCAAACGTTGCTCGCAGCGCATCCTTATCGAAACCCACTGCCAACAGACGGACTGTATCTATCCCATTAACAGGGCCCTATTCGCCTGGGTTATCGAGAACCTTTGCAAGAACGCCATCGATGCCATCGAAGGTGACGGCCGCATAGACATCTGGCTCAAGGACGAGGGCAAACAGTGCTTCATCGATGTGCAGGACAGTGGCAAGGGCATAGCCAAAAAGCTCTTCAATGATGTTTTCAAGCCCGGCTTCACCACCAAAACTCGCGGCTGGGGGCTGGGACTTTCCCTCTCACGGCGCATTGTGGAAGAGTACCACAACGGCAAAATCTTCGTCAAACAATCTGAAGCCGGCAAAGGCACTACCTTCAGAATCATCTTGTACAGATAAGACCCGCCTACTCCAAGGTGGGTGTATCTTCCGTGTATAGACATGACTCTTCTC
>CAYRHC010000196.1:0-3567 GCA_964423935.1 uncultured Bacteroidales bacterium
AGCAGGCCAGAATCTCTTCTTTGCCGGGGTGGGTCAAGCCTTCCTTCTCAGGAGCATTGTAGAGGAACACCAGATTCTTGTCAACAGCGGTTTGGGCGATGACTTGATTAATTTGCTCCAGGGTTAAAATCTGGAGGTAAGCCTTCAGCTGGGATTCTTCGTAGGCGGGATCCATAAAAGGCCAGCCCTGGAAGAAATCACCGTAGAAACCGTTGATGAAATCGCTGTTGTCGCGACTGTCGGCATTGGCAGTGGCGCGCTCGGCCTTGGCAATCAGATTGGCTTTTACTCGGTCGAACTCGGCTTGCGTGAAACCAAAACGTCTGGCTTTCTCGAACTCGGTCGTAACCGCGTCGAAACCTTTCAAGGCTTCGCCGTCCTTGGTGACAGCTTGAATGACAAACGCATCCAGCACGCTGTTGACGGAGTAATAACCCACTTCTGCGCCCAAGAAGGGTGCATCAGCCTTGCGGGCGATATCACCCAAACGCTCGCTCATGATACCGTTGATAACATCTTGTATCAAGTTGATGAAGTAGCCTATGCCCAGTGCTCTATATTCGCGGGGCATCGGTTCCGATTTGGCATAAAGTGTGATGGACGTGCTGGAAGCTTCCGGGTCGGTGACGATACCCACGATGGGTTCGTTGTTTTCGGGAATCTTGTACACTTCCTTGGCCCTGGGATTCTCGCGGGCGGGAATATCGGCAAACAAGGTCTTGAGCTTGCTTTCGATAAGGTCAACATCAACTTCGCCTACGATGGCAACAGCCTGTAAGTCCGGACGATACCAGGTGTGGTAGAAGTTTTGCAACTCTTCAGCGGGGAAGCTTTCCAAAGCAGGAATGTTGCCGATAATGTTGCAGTTGGCATATTTGGAACCCTGGTAGAGATAACTCCAGTTCTTCTCCACCATGCGCCATTGGGCCGTGTTGCGGGTACGCCATTCTTCGATGATGACACCCCTTTCCTTGTCAATCTCTTCGGGGTCGTTGGAGACGAAGCCTGAATAGTCGTGCATAATCAGCAGCGAAGTGTCAACGATGCCCTCGCGGATGGTAGGGATGTTATTGAGCATGTACATGGTCTGCTCCACGCCGGTGGAAGCATTGATGTTGTAGCCGAAGGCAACGCCGACAGATCTGAAATAGTCCAGCATCATCTTGCCGGGCAGGTTCTTGGTGCCGTTAAGGGCCATGTGCTCCAGAAAGTGGGCCAGACCGTTCTGTTCGGGGGTCTCCTGAATGGCTCCCACATTGGTAAACAGATAGAACTCTGCTCTCTGAGCGGGCTTCTCATTGTGTCTGATGTAATAGGTAAGACCATTGTCCAGTTTGCCGTAGCGTACCGATGGATCTTTTTCCATAGGCGCATTGGGATTGATTTGCGCCACAGCGATACCTGATGTCAAGGCAACAAGCAAAGCCAAAAGCATTTTTTTCATCGTAATATTGTTTAGAATGTGTAAGAATCTATTATTAGTCGCTGAGATGTTTCCAACCTTGAGCGATGATGTCCAGTTCGTTGCCGTCGCGTGAAATAAGACGGCAACCGTCGCTTTGGTCGCAGATATGACCGATAATCTTCACATCGGGCCAGTCTTCAATAAGTTTGTGCATACCCAGCGGTACGGTAAAGAGCAGTTCGTAATCTTCGCCGCCGTTAAGCGCAACCGTGGTCAGGTTCATATTCATCTCCTCGCAAAGCGAGGCCGTCTGGTAGTCGATGGGAATTCGCTCTTCGTACAGACGGCAACCGCATTTCGATTGCTTGCAGATATGCAGAATCTCCGATGACAGTCCGTCGGAAATGTCCATCATGGCCGTGGGAACAATGCCCCGCTGGGCAAAACCTTCCATGATGTCCTTGCGCGCTTCGGGTTTGAGCTGACGTTCCAGCAGGTATTCTTTGCCTTCGAAATCTGGCGTGAAATCCTTTTCGCCGGCGAAGACCTTCTTCTCGCGTTCCAGAAGCTGAAGCCCCATATAGGCAGCACCGAGATCTCCGCTCACGCAGACAAGGTCGTTCAGCTTGGCACCGTTGCGCTTGACGGCTTTGTCCTTGTCCACCTCTCCTATGATGGTAAGGCTCAGTGTCAGTCCCGTAAGCGAAGCCGAAGTGTCACCTCCTACCAAGTCAACTCCATATACTTGACAAGCCAGGCGCATGCCCTCGTAAAGTTCTTCGATATCTTCGACAGAAAAGCGCTTGCTGATGCCGATGGATACCAACAACTGGGTGGGACGTCCGTTCATGGCATAGATATCGGAAAAGTTCACCACGGCCGCTTTGTAGCCAAGGTGCTTCAGGGGAGCGTAGCTTAAGTCGAAATGTATGCCTTCCAGCAGTAGGTCGGTGCTGGCAAGAACATCCTTGTCGCCGAAGTTCATGATAGCGGCATCGTCGCCGACACCATATTTGCTCGACGCATTCTTCAGCTGAATGGTTTTGGTAAGGATGTCGATAAGTCCGAATTCGCCATATTGGCTTATTTCGGTACGTTGGTTTTGAGAGTTATCGTTCATAATTGTTATAGTGCTTGGATGAATTCACTGACCAGACGGCTCATGTTCTTTTGGGCCTTGTCGGCGGCAGTTTGCACTTCTTCGTGCGTTACTTGGGAAATCTTATCGCCGCTGGCGCAGTTGGTGATGACGGAAAGCGCCAGAACCTCCATCTGTGCGTGTCGTGCCACTATCACTTCGGGCACCGTGGACATGCCCACCACATCGCAGCCAAGGGCACGCACCATTCGGTATTCGGCCGGTGTTTCGAAGCTTGGCCCCTGCCATCCCAAATAGATGCCTTCCCGCAACAGCAGGCCTTCACGCCGAGCGATATCTTTGGCAAGTTGACGCAGCCTTTGGGAATAAGCCTCGCTCATGTCGGGGAAGCGGATGCCCAGACGCTCATCGTTGTGTCCGCGCAGCGGATTTTCGGGAAACAGGTTGACGTGATCGCTGACAAGCATGATGTCGCCTACGGCAAATTTAGGATTGACGCAGCCTGCCGCGTTCGAAACCACCAGTGTCTCCACACCGAGCTCCTTCATCACTCTGACGGGGAAGGTCACTTCTTTCATGCTGTAACCCTCGTAGTAATGGAAGCGTCCTTGCATTACCATCACCTCTTTTCCGCCCAAAAGCCCGAAAACCAGGTTCCCTTTATGCCCGGTTACGGTAGAAACGGGAAAGTTGGGAATATCCCTGTAAGGGATAATCTGCGCCTGTTCAATGCTATCGGCCAGCCTGCCCAGCCCCGACCCGAGTATAATACCTATTTTCGGATGTCTGTCGGTCTGTTGGCGAAGGTACTGGGCGCTTTGTTGGATAAGTCCGTACATGATCTGTTATTTGTCTGTTGAAAGCTTCTTCTTGTCCGCCAAGAAAAGCCACCTCAATCTTGCTATAATAAATATATGGTAAGAGTGAAACGAAAAATTCATTGTGGACAATATGGTAATAATCTTTTTCTGTGGTCAGGATGACCCCGCCTTGGTCTTTGATGGCGGCGAAAGCCCGGGCAATGTGCTGCGCATCCTGGCGGCTGTAGCTGTGATGGTCGGAG
>CAYRHC010000197.1:0-3510 GCA_964423935.1 uncultured Bacteroidales bacterium
CAGCAGATCGTCGTCCAAGGCGGCGATGATGCCTGGTGCGTCCATGATATTCTTCTTGGGGAAGGCCGTGCCGCCGCGGTACTTGCGCGTCACGCCGTTGGCATCGCTGTATTCGATGAAGGCTCTGGGTTCGGGCAGCGGACGCACCCGGAAAGGCATCTTGGCAATGTTCTGCGTGCGGCCGTCCATGGTGGCATTGACACTGACCACGCACTCACGGTTGATATCGCTGGGTGTAGCCACCCAGATGTCGCCACGGCGCTGCATTTTGCCGTTGTTGACGCTGGCATGCACCATATTGCCCGGCACGCCCGGCACGGAAATACTCAGATTGTTCTCGATACCGGCGTAAAGCACGTTCATCATGGTGTTCGAAACTGTAGCGGTGGGTTCCACCACCGTGTAGTTTTCATCGAAAGTATAGCTGCGCACACTGCCGTCGCCGTGCTGCAGGTCGATGCGGCCCTTCACCGGGAAGTTGCCGGTTTTGGTGGTATAAACCTCGTACAGGCCGTTCTTGTCCATGGACAGTTCCGTACCGTTCACGTAGATATGCGGACGCTGCGTAGAGTCTTCGGCCGAGAGCACGATGTTGGCCCGATAGCTGTTGCCGCGCACGATGGTCTGCGAGTTGGGAATGACATACGCCTTGATTTCGTTCACGCGGAAGTCGCCTACGTCGATATTGCTGTTGAGCGTGTGCAACACTTCGCCTTCGGCATAGCGCACATCGTTCTGCAGTTTCGTCAAGAAGGTAAGCACCGCGCTCACGGGCATATTGTCGAACATGGCAGTCTCCCAGTCTTTGCCTTCCGCCTTGGCTTTGGCCGAGGCTTCGGTGTTGAAGTTGTCCATGATGATTTTCTGCTTGAGGCTGTCGCTGATCATGGCGGCGATACTGTTGCGGTAGGCTTCCATGGCGGTGGCCAGCTGGCGGCCCTTATGACCCGTCGGGGGCAGCATCACAAAGGCAGGCGCGTTCACATCTTCCCTTTTCTTGATATTGTAGATGTCGGCATTCTTGCCATCGGCTTTGCGGGCGATTTCCCATTTGATAGACTCCAGATATTGGTACATGGAATCGCTCATCATGCGGACATCCTGCGCACGCTGGTACCATTCGCCGGTCTTTTCGGGGTTGTGAAGGAAAGACTCTTCCAGATTGTCGTAGAGCGACTCGTTCTGGGCTTGTGAATTCTGCGTACTCTTGAGCAGGGAGTCTTCCACCAATTCGAAACCGCCCAGCACATCCGACGATACATTCAGGGCCAGCATACAGAGCAGCATGATATACATCAAGCTGATCATTTTCTGTCTGGGCGTCTCGGGGGCGTTACTTGCTGCCATGGCTTAGATATTGGATTTCATCATGGCCTGCAGCATGCGGGCGTAAATTTCGTTCAAGCTCGACAGGTTGCTGGCCATAGCCTCGGTTTCCTTGACAAAACGCTCGTTGTCGTTGGACGAACCTTCGTACATGGCTTTGATGTTGAGCAGGCTCTGGTTGATGCAGTCGATGGTGTGGATTTGCGAACTGATATCCTTGAGCTGGATTTCGTAGATGGTGTTCAGACCCTTCAGATGCAGGTTGAGCGTGTTCATCTGCTCGGCATATTCCTTGAGGCTGTTTTCGATAGACTGGCTTTCCTCTTGACTGAGCTTGATTTGCGGAACGCTGAAACCTTCGTAAGTGCCGGCGCTCTGAGCGGCGGCGGGCTGAGCGGTGGGCTGAACGGCGGCGGGCTGCTGTATTTCGACAGCTGTCTGGCTCTCAAGGGGTTGAACGGGAGTCTGCACGGGATTCTGAGCCATAGGTTGCATGGGCTGCATAGGTTGCATGGGCTCCGGACCGTAGAAATGAGGCATATCTTCCGGATTGCGGGTTTTCAGAATGGGAAATACCTCTTCCCAATGATAGTTGCGGAAAGGCGGTTCGAAGGCTGAGAGGGCAAACATCAGCACTTCGGTGCCCAGACCAACGGCCAGCATGATGTTGGCGCCGTCCAGGTGCAAAATCTTGAAGAGCGTACCCAAAATGGCGATGGATGCGCCGAAACCGTAGAAGAAGTTGAACAGCACCTTGCCCTTATAGCTGGACAGGTATTCTATGAATTTCGAAGGTTTTCTAAGTTCCATAATATCTTGACGATGAATGTGTTATTCTTATTTGTTACCGCTTACAATCTGGCTGCGCACACAGCGGAAGCCAATGTACGACCGTGTTTCGTTCTGGTATTCGAAAGATCGTGTGCTCACCTCGATAAAGGGAGCGGCGTCCTTCCACGAACCGCCACGCACCACTTTGCGCTTGCTCATGTAAGGGTCGCTGGCCACGCTGCGCTGGTCGTATTCCGGATTGATGTCGCTCATCACTTCGTAGGCCGAGGCGCTCCATGTGGTGGAAGTCCATTCCGAGACATTGCCGGCCATATCGTACAAGCCGTAATCGTTGGCGGGGAAGGAGGCTACCTTGGAAGGAATCAGGCTACCGTCTTTGGTGAAATTACCCTTCTGGGGCTTGAAGTTGGCGTAGTAGCAGCCCTTTTCGGTGTCGGCATAGTTGCCTTTCCACGGAAAGCGCGTTTCCAGTTGTTTGCCACGGGCGGCAAATTCCCATTCGGCTTCGGTGGGCAGACGGAATTCCAGCACTTCCTGGCCACGAGGCTTGAGCACGGCGTTCAGATATTGCGTGCGCCAATGGCAGAACGCACGGGCCTGTTCCCAAGAAACACCCACCACGGGATGCTCCGTATAACCCGGATGCGAGAAATAGTTCTTCAGATAGGGCAGTCCGTAGCTGTTGTCGAAGTCGTTCACCCAAACGGTGGTGTCGGGATAGATTTCCACAATGTAAGTGTTCAGAAAGTCGAATTCCGAGCTGAGCGGACGGCGGATGGTTTCACGCACGATGCGACCGTTCTCGTCGTAATATGCCGTGTCTTTGCTGATGATGACCTGAGGCAGGGTGGCGGGGTCCACATCGGTATTGCGCACACGTTTGGCGGCGCTCAGCTGGTTGGAACGTTTGGCTGCCTGTTCGTAGTCGAACCATTCGTAACGGTAGGTGATGAGTTCGGTCTTGGTGCGGCTTCCACCGAAAATGGGGTCTGCCTCTTTGAAATAGTTCAAGGCGCTCAGCTCCTCTTCGGTGGCGCGACGGCGGTCGGGTATGGGCAGACGCCAGTTCAGCCGAGGTTTGATGGGTTCGCCCAGCGCGTCTTCGGTAATCTTGTATTCGTCGTTGCCGCCATAGGCAGGGTCGGCCAGCTTTTCACGGATGATGGAGTCGCATACCCATTTGATGAACTGCTTGTACTGACCATTGGTAATTTCGGTCTGGTCCATCCAGAATGAAGCTACCGACACCATTTTCGAAGGCGTATTGGTGCCCCAGATGCTGTCTTCTTCGGCCTGGCCCAGTTCGAAGGAACCTTGCTTAACCAGCACCATGCCGTAAGGGTTGGGCTCCGACCACGAAGGCGCCTTCACGGATGTCAGTTCGCCATTGTC
>CAYRHC010000198.1:0-3498 GCA_964423935.1 uncultured Bacteroidales bacterium
GCTGCGCAAGCAACCGCCGCGGCAGCCGCTACGGCTGCCGCCAGGCCTCTACCGAGGCCTGCCCGCCCCTGCCCCGCCATTTACCCGCACACGCTCATTTACCCACAGGCCATCATCCACCTTCCCCTCGGCAGTCTCTACGACGACTGCGCATTTTCCTTCAGCAGCGAACCAGCCCCGCGCCGGGAAGCAGCAAGAGCTTGCTCGCCCGTATATCGACTCCACCAAGCCAGCACGCCCCTGCACCGGAAAATCGACATCGCACTGAAAATCGAGCAAGACCGTCTGGCAAACAAAAAACAGTACTATTTGGCCTACCACAACCGCAAACAAGCATGGGAATACATCGAGGCCAACTATAACGAAGGTTGGATGTCGGCCCAGACCAACCGACTGGGAGATTATATGGTGCTGGTCGATACCATCGCTCCAAAAATTTCAATGGGGAATATTGTCAATGATTTAAAAAATGATTTAATTCGCATCCATATAAAAGATACCGAATCAGACATAGCTCACTATCAAGTATATATTGACGGACATTGGGCCCTATTCGAGGACGATTATAAAAACGATGCCATTTTTTACCGCATCGACGGGCAAGCCCTGCAACGCACCGGTCAACAACACCGTATAAACGTGCAAGTTTGGGACCACTGCGGCAATCTGGCGGAGAAGGAAATATCATTCATTTATTAAACAATATCATGTATGGACAATGCTAAATTACTTCAGGAAGTGACTGCAAAGGCGCAAGTCTGGCTGGGCGAACAATACGATGCCCAAACCCGCGCCGAAGTACAGCGCATGCTCGACAACGAAGACAAAACCGAGTTGATTGAATGTTTCTACAAAGACCTGGAATTCGGTACCGGCGGTCTGCGCGGTATCATGGGTGCAGGTAGCAACCGCATGAACATCTATACGGTAGGTGCCGCCACCCAAGGCCTTGCCAACTATCTGAAAAAATCCTTCGCCAATCGCGACAGAATATCGGTGGTTATCGGCCACGACTGCCGCAACAACAGCCGAAAGTTTGCCGAAGTTTCCGCCGATATCCTCACAGCCAACGGCATTTACGTATATCTCTTCGACAGCCTGCGTCCTACGCCCGAAATATCCTTCGCCATCCGCCACTTGGGTTGCCAAAGCGGTATCATTCTGACAGCCTCGCACAACCCCAAGGAATATAATGGCTACAAGGCCTATTGGGAAGACGGTGGCCAGATGATAGCCCCGCACGACCACAACACCATCAATGAAGTAAACGCCATCAAGTCTATCGACGACGTAAAGTTCCAGGGCCGTCCCGAGCTCATCACCTCCATTGGCGAAGACATCGACAAGGTTTACATCGAAAAGATTTTGGACGTTTCCATGTCACCCGAGGCCATTGCCCATCAGAAGAACTTGAAAATCGTCTACACACCTATTCACGGCACAGGCATCAAGGTGATACCCAAGTGTCTGAAGGCCCTCGGGTTCGAGAACCTGATTTCCGTGCCGGAGCAAGAGGTTATCAGCGGCGATTTCCCCACCGTTGTGTCGCCCAACCCCGAAGAGCCCGCGGCTCTGTCGATGGCCATCGCCAAGGCCAAAGAAGTTGATGCCGATATCGTGATGGCTTCCGACCCCGACTCCGACCGTCTGGGCATCGCTATCAAAGACGATAGGGGCGAATGGATATTGGTGAGCGGCAACCAGAACGCTCTGCTCATTTCCAACTACCTGCTCAAACAATGGAAGGCCAAGGGCCGCCTGAACGGCAATCAGTATATGGTAAAGACCATCGTCACCACCGAATTGCTCAAGGATATCGCCCTGAAGAACGGCGTGGAAATCTACGATGTCTACACGGGTTTCAAGTGGATAGCCGGTGTGATGCTGCAAATGGAAGGCAAAAAGGAATTCATCTGCGGTGGCGAAGAAAGCTACGGTTTTTTGGTAGAAGATTTCGTTCGCGACAAAGATGCCGTTTCAGCTGCCGCCATGATAGCTGAGGTGCTGGCAGATGCCAAAGACCATGGCAAAACGCTCTACGAACAGCTGCTCGACATTTATCTGGAGTTCGGTTATTCCAAAGAAAAGAGTATCTCCATCGTCCGCAAGGGTAAATCCGGTGCCGAAGAAATCCAAGCTATGATGGACAATTATCGCGCCCATCCCGTCAAGGAACTGGCCGGTTCGCCCGTGGTACTCATCAAGGATTTCAAGAAACTGAAAGCCTGCAAGCCCGCCACCGGCGAAACTTACGATTTGGTGATGCCCGAACCCTCCAATGTGCTGCAATATTTCTGCGCCGACGGCACCAAGGTTTCTGTCCGTCCTTCCGGCACCGAACCCAAAATCAAGTTCTACATGGAAGTGCGCAGCAAGATGGCTACCCGCGCCGACTATCGCGCTGCCTGCCAGGCCGCCGAAGCCCGCATAGAGGAAATAAAGGAATCGCTGGGTATCTGACACACCGTTATCTGAGCCCAGCCACAAAAACGAGGACGCATCCGGATTACTCCAGATGCGTCCTTATTATTTCATCCTACTTAGAAGCTGTCACTTCTTGTTAAAAAAGGCGGCAATGGGCTTGCGATAAGTAAACAGAAGCACCAAGGCGTAACCCAGCAGCAGCCCGATAACCACACCTTCGACTATGCGTCTGGCCATGGAATCGCGGGTGTTTTCCGCGTAAACAATAGGCGTATTGTAGAACACAGGTCCTTCAGCCAAGTCGTTCAGCGTCTGACGGTGTTGGTAAATCAGTTTTTTGAGGCTGTTCTTGTCCCAAGTGAGCACCTGTACATAAGTGCCCGTGCCATAGGTAGACGTGGTACCTTTACGGGTTTCCACCAAAGAGGAATTCAAGGCTTCTTCGCTTTGTATGGCGCGGGTCTGCAGAGAGTCCACCTTGCGCAATTCGCTTTCGAGCACTTCGATGCAGCTGTATTCATATTCCTTATTGGTTTCCCAAGCGGTTATCATCATGGGGGAAGCGTTCAGATAATCCTGCAAAGCCTTGCGGAATACCGGTATCACTTCCTTGTCGGTGGCGGTCACTTCCAAATAGAACACCTTCGAGGCCCAAACGTTGTAGTTGCGTTCCTTGGCCAAGGGGTCGTCCACTTCCATCTTGTATTTCTCGGTATAGTCGATAAGTTCTATCGTACCATCGTCGTTAAGGTCGATAACATAGTAGGGATTGAGCGAGATGATGGCATCTTTCTGTTCTTCGGTCATGCCCGTTGCCTCGGCAAATTCGTTCATATCGAGGTTGCGGATGATTTCGATGCAGAAATACGGCTTCTTGGAATAGGTATTGACAGCAAAACCGGCCTTGGTAATATTGCGGCTGTTACCGAAGAAATAGTCGGACAGACTGATAATCAATCCGACAGCAATGGTGGCGAGCATCACCCATTTCCGCTGCCAAAGCATACGCAGACACCAGCCAGCGCAATGTACGGCAACAAAGAACATCTTCACGATGAACTTCCAAGCGAGTAC
>CAYRHC010000199.1:0-3496 GCA_964423935.1 uncultured Bacteroidales bacterium
CAAATTTTTCTCTCAATCCTGCACACCTGCAAACCCACACTTTTGCAGGTGTGCCAATAAAAATGTGAATATAGGCAAGATTCTTGGCAAATGTATAATGTAGGCATAATAGTGCTTTTCGGCCTTATCTGTTATTTTTCTTATCGTCAGGACGATATGCTGGATGCGCTCAAGAAGCTGAGTTCCGAAGACAAAAGCAAGGTGCTATCCTCAAAAGACCATAGTTTTACGGCGGATATGGAGCGGCTTTTCCGCGACAAGGAAATTTACCTCAACCCCAAACTTACTATCGGCGATTTGGCAAAGGGACTGGGCACCAACCGCACGTACGCATCCAATTTTCTCAATGACCAGATGCACACTCATTTCTACGAGTATGTGAATTCTTGGCGCGTCGAGAAAGCCAAAATACTGCTCTCATCAACATCACTTCCGCTTGAGACGGTGGCCGAAAAATCGGGATTCAATTCCATCAGCAGTTTCCGTCGCTACTTCACCGACACTTGCGGTATCACGCCCTCATCCTATCGCAAGCTTCATAAAGAGCCGAAATAGAGGCATAGAATGCCGATAAGGACTCCGAGCAACAAGAGGGCTTTTTCCTTGATATTCTTTTCTTTAAGAAAGATGGCACCTGCCAGGAAGGGAACAATCACGCCCGAACGGCGGATGGGCGACACTACCGAAATCAGCGAATCTGGAATGCTCAACGCATAGAAATACAAGAAGTCGGAAGCGCAAAGGAAGAGCGAGAGCAGCACAATGCTCCAACGCCATTTAAAACCGCCCAGACAGGCAATGCCATCGTCGGCAGGGCTGTGTTTGCGATTGTTGCGCATATACACCAGCATAATGGGAATCATCAGGAAAATCTGGTAGGCGGTGTACCAGAACTGCACGGCCATACGGTCGAATCGGCGCATCATGTATTTGTCGTAGAGGCCGCTTACCGCACCGGTGAGAATGGCGGCAATCAGACACCAAATCCATTTGTTGTGCACGAAAGAGATGCCCTCCTTCTCGCCCACCCGCGAATAGAACACCAGACAGGTGAGCGCGATAATGGCTCCCGCCCATTGCCAGGCGTTCATCCTTTCGCCGAACACGATAAAGGCACCCAGAAGAACGAACATGGGTTGCGTTGCCTTGATAGGCGCGGCTATGGTGATGGGCAGACCTTTGATGGCGTAATAGGCCAGCGTCCAGGAAAGCAGCACGATACACGATTTTAGCAGCACATACAAATGCTCGGTGCCATGCAACTGACCCACGTACAGGAGAGAACCCGCCATCATTTCGGGGCAGAGTCGCGATAAAACAAAAGCCGGCAGAAACACCAACGTACAACAGATACAAGTTAGGAAAAGCACCGTCAGCACGGAATTGTTACGCACCGACATTTTCTTGAACACCTCATAACCGCCCAAAAACAGGGCTGAAGCCACCGTACACAGCAACCACATAATCTTTCTTCTTTACACTCTGATATCGTCGGGATAGTCTACAGCCACCAGAAAAAGGCCCTGGGGCGGCGCGGAAGTCCCGGCAGCACAACGGTCTTTTTTCTCGATGACGGCCCGGAAGTCTTCAAGACTCATCTTGTGACGGCCCACTTCGAGCATGGTCCCCACAATGGCACGTACCATATTGCGCAGGAAACGGTCGGCCTTGATGCTGAATATCAATTCGTCGCCGGTCTGTTGCCACTGCGCTTCCATGATGCGGCAATTGTTGGTCTTGACGTCGGTATGCACTTTGCTGAAGCTGCTGAAATCGCGGTATTCGAACAGCAGGGCGGCGGCCCGGTTCATAGCCTCCACATCGGGAAGGGAATACAGACGGGTACTGTACTGTCGTTTATAGGGATTCTTTTTTAGACAGAAATGATACTGATACCGACGCGACAAGGCATCGAAACGCGCATGGGCGTCGGGACGCACTTGGTAAAGCTCGCGCACCGCAATGTCGTCGGGAAAAAGGGAATTCATCTTGACCATCATGGACGGGAGGTCAGCAATGGGCTGCTCCACATCGAAATGGGCCACCATCTGCGAAGCATGCACCCCGGCATCGGTCCGTCCGGCTCCCGTCAGGGCAAAGCCTGGGCCAAAGACCAAGGCAAGCCGCTCTGTCATTAGCTGCTGCACCGTCATGTTGTTGGGTTGTATTTGCCAACCGTGATAGGCACCGCCGTCGTAGGAGAAATCGAGAAAATAGCGAGGCATGCTGTAAGATTGTCTGAATTCGGCTGCAAAGTTAAGGATTTTAATTGTACTTTTGCGTTTTGGTAAGCGACCTTGTCAGGTATAGTATCTAAGCCCCTATGATAGAACGTCTTTTCATCATTGACGAAGTGGATCCCGTCTTGTTCTGTGGGGTCAACAACAGTCACATCCAGCTGCTCAAAACCCTGTTCCCCAAGCTCAGGATCATCGCCCGGGGCAATATGATCAAGTTCTTGGGCGAGGAAGACGAGATGAGACGTTTCGAAGAGGCCATCAAAGCCATGCAGGTGTATGCCAACGAGTTCAACCAGCTGAGCGAAAGCAACATCACCGATATCGTACAAGGCAAGAAACCCGTCGAAGTCAAACAAGACAACCTGATACTTTTCGGACTGTCTGGCAAGCCCATTCTGGCCAAGACGGTGAACCAGCAACGTCTGGTCAAGGCCTACAGCGACAACGATCTCTTGTTTGCCACCGGTCCGGCCGGCACGGGCAAGACTTACACGGCCATCGCCCTGGCAGTGCGTGCGTTCAAGAACAAGGAGGTTAAGAAAATCATCTTGAGTCGTCCCGCCGTCGAAGCTGGAGAAAAGCTTGGTTTCCTGCCCGGCGATATGAAGGACAAGATTGACCCTTACTTACAACCGCTCTACGATGCGCTGGAAGATATGATTCCCGGCGCCAAGCTGCGCGAATACATGGACAACCGCCAGATACAGATTGCGCCGCTGGCCTTTATGCGCGGCCGCACCTTGAGCGATGCGGTGGTTATTCTGGACGAAGCCCAAAACACCACCACCGCGCAGCTGAAGATGTTCCTCACGCGCATGGGCATGAACACCAAAATGATTATCACGGGCGACCTCACGCAGATAGACCTGCCTTCCACTACCCGTTCGGGGCTGGTGCAGGCCATGAACATTCTGCGCGACATCAAGGGTATCAGCCAGATCTCCTTCGACAAGCGCGACATCGTGCGTCACAAGCTGGTGCAGCGCATCGTCGAGGCTTACGATGCCGCCAAAGGACAAGAAGAATAACAAATCAAACATATCATCATTATGAAAGCAGTCACCAAAACCGAATTCTCATTCGAAGGACAAAAGTCAGTGTATCACGGCAAAGTGCGCGATGTCTACAACATCAACGACGATTTGATGGTTATGGTTGCCACCGACCGCATCTCAGCATTCGATGTCATCCTGCCTAAAGGCATTTCATTCAAGGGCCAGGTGTTGAACCAGATTGCAGCCCTGTTCCTGGACGCT
>CAYRHC010000200.1:0-3453 GCA_964423935.1 uncultured Bacteroidales bacterium
TTATCCCGGTTACAAGCTGGTGCTGAGTTTCTATTCGCCTTCGGGATATGAAGTGCGCAAAGATTACGACAAAGCCGATGTGGTTTGCTATCTGCCGTTCGATACACCCTGCAATGTGCGCCATTTTATGAAGCTCTTGCATCCGCAGGCGGCCATCTTTGTTAAATACGACCTTTGGCCCAACTACTTGGCTTATCTGCGCCGCCATAAGGTGCCGACCTATCTGGTTTCGGCCATCTTTCGTCCCTCGCAGCCATATTTTCGGGGCTTGCTCACCTGCTTCTTCCGTAGGATGCTCAAGACATTCGACCAGTTTTTCGTGCAGAATGACGAGTCGGCCGAGCTTCTGGCACGCATCGGTCTGGGCGACAAAGTGCAGGTTTGCGGCGACACGCGTTGCGACAGGGTAATGCAGGTTGCTTCCCGTTCCAAGCAACTGTTCGCTTTCGAATCGTTCACGGCTCCTCATGTGCTGGTGGCTGGCAGTACCTGGCCGCAGGACGAGAAACTGCTGATTCCTTATTTCAACGCACATCCCGATTTAAAACTGATTATCGCGCCGCATCAGGTGAACGAATCGCGAGTGCTGTACATAGAGTCTTTGCTTCAGCGGCCTTCACTGCGGTATTCACAGCTTACTGTCGAGAAGCTGGCCGCCGCCGACTGCATTATCATCGACTGCTACGGCTTGCTTTCGTCGCTATACCGCTACGGCGACATGGCTTACATCGGCGGCGGCTTCGGTGCCGGTATCCACAATACGCTCGAGGCAGCCGTCTACGGTATCCCGGTTATTTTCGGCCCGCGCTACCAAAAGTTCGATGAGGCTCGTGCCTTGTTGTCTTCCCATGCCGCCAAGACCATCACCGACGAAGCTTCGCTGCACCTGGCCATAGACGAATGGTGCGAAGACCCGCTTGCGCTCGAAAAGGCAGGCCGTGCCGCCAAAGACTATGTCGAGACCGGCAGCGGTTGCACGGCGCTCATCATGGCATATCTGGAAAAACAGCTTTAACAACATGAATACTGCTCCCTTGAAATCCATCTGGAAAAAGGGCTGGCCCTATCTTTTGGCAGCCTTGGTTTTCGTGATACTTACATTGGCATACTGTTCTCCCGTGCTGGACGGCAAGGTGCTGCAGGCCGGCGACAATTTGACCTGGCGCGGTGCCTACGAAGAATGCAAGACTTATACCGAACAGACGGGCAAACATTCGTTCTGGACAGGCTCTATGTTCTCGGGTATGCCAAACTACCAGATTGGTGGCGGTCAGTATCAAGCCGTGGAGATCATGCGTCCTCTTATCAACCTCTTGCGCTTTGGTCTGCACAATGAAACGCTGATTATCATCCTGTCGTATTTTGTCTGCTTCTTTGTCTTGATGCGCGCTTTCAAGATGAATGTACTCTGGAGTACGGTGGGTTCCATTGCCCTTACCTTCTCGTCGTATTTCTTCATCATCATTGCAGCCGGACACAATACCAAGGCTATCGGCATTGCCTGGATGTCGGCCGTGCTGGCGGGTTTCGTTCTGATGTACCGCCGCAAATATCTCTGGGGTATCGTCGTGACGGTATTGTCCGTGTACATGGGCTTGCTCAAGCATCCGCAGATGTCCTACTACATCGTTATGCTCATGGGCTTGCTCTTCTTTGCCGAGTTGTATACACACATCAAGGAAAAGCGCCTCAAAGATTTCGGTATCGCCACTTTATTGTTTCTGGCTTCGGTGGCTTTGGGAACGGCCCCGCAATACAGCTCTCTGCGCGCCAACAACGAATATCTGACTGAGACCATGCGCGGCAAGCATTCCGATTTGACTGCCTCCTCCGATAAGGCTGCACAATCTGCCGATGCCAAATCGGACAAGGGTCTGGACATCGAGTATGCAACAGCCTGGAGTTACGGCTTGGACGAGAGTTTCACCCTTTTGATTCCCGATTTCAAGGGCGGTGCCAACGGCTATCAGCTGGGCGAGGATTCCAAACTGTACAAAACCTTGGTAAGCCAAGGTATCAACAAGCGCGCTGCCAGTGAATTCTGTCAGTCTTTGCCTATGTATTGGGGTACGCAGCCCTTTACTTCGGGCCCGGTGTACGTGGGATCCATCGTCTGCTTCCTCTTCGTCTTGGGTTTGATAGTGGTGAAAGGCCCTTACAAATGGGCTTTGCTGCTTGCCACCATCTTTTCGCTACTGCTGTCGTGGGGCAAGAATTTCATGCCTTTTACGGAGTTCTTCTTCAATTGGTTCCCCTTTTATAACCGCTTCCGCACCGTATCGTCCATTCTGATAGTGGCCGAGATTGCCATGCCTTTGCTGGCTTTTATGGGAATCAAGACGATAATAAACAAGGAGATAGAAACCAGGCGTGCTGAAAAGGCTCTGTACATCTCGGCCGGTATTACGGCAGGCCTTTGCTTGTTCTTCGCTCTATTTGGCAAGTCTTTGTACAATTTTGCCGCTCCCAACGATGCCCAGATGTTCTCGCAGCTGCCCAAGTGGTTGTCGGCGGCTATCGTGGAGCAACGCGCAGTTCTGTTCACTGCCGACGCTTGGCGCTCTTTTCTGTTCATCGTTTTGGCTGCCGGTTTGCTGTGGTGTTACCTGCGTTTCAAGATAAAGGGTCTTTATGTAGGTCTGTTGACGGGCGTGCTCGTTCTGGTAGACATGTGGCCCGTGAACCAGCGCTTTTTTAATCAAGGCAACTTCGTCAGCAAGCGCGAAGATAAGGCTTATTTCCAGATGCAACCTTACGAGGCTGAGATTCTGAAAGACAAGGATCCGCATTTCAGGGTGTTCAATCTGGCCGCCAATACTTTTAACGATTCCCGCACCTCATATCGTCTGAAATCGCTGGGTGGTTATCATGCCGCCAAGCTGCGCCGTTATCAAGATTTGATAGACCAGCATCTCAGCCAGAGGCATATGCCGGTCATCAATATGCTGAATGCAAAATATGTAGTGGTCCCAACGGCGCAAGGTGCTGTGGCCCAGCTGAATCAGCAGGCTATGGGCAATGCTTGGATAGCGGATACGGTGATGTTGGCCGCTACGCCCGACCGGGAATGTGCTGCCCTTAATGAGGTCGATTTGACGCATATCGCAGTGGTGGGACAAGATTTCGCCGATTGCGTGAAGGATTTCCAGCCCGGTGTCGACCCCACGGCTCAAATACGCCTGAGCTCCTATGCGCCTGATGAGTTGAACTACCAGAGTTTCTCCAAACAAGAGGTGCTGGCAGTCTTCTCCGAAATTTACTATCCTTATGGCTGGAAGGCCTATATTGACGGACAACCCGTGGAGCATTTCCGTGCCGACTATGCCCTGCGTGCTTTACGCATTCCGGCTGGCAATCACGATATCCGCTTCCTTTTCCGCCCCGACAGTGTCTACAAGACGGGTATCGTTTCCAGTGCGGCTGCGGTGCTTATCTATGTGCTCCTAGCATTCG
>CAYRHC010000201.1:0-3424 GCA_964423935.1 uncultured Bacteroidales bacterium
ACGGTGTCAAGGTAGACCCGGCTTTGCATCAGGAAGTGCTGGAACGTTTCAACAAGCTCAATCTGGCCCCCTACAGAGGCTTTGTCAATCCCGTGCTGACGCCCGTCTTCGAGAACGGCAAGATAGTCGATGTCTTGGTTTCTTACGGCGAATCGTATGTAGACCAGCATCTGCGTTATTCCAAACAATACGGTACACTGTAGTCTTATGGAAATCTGGCTTATCTGGATGTTGGCAGCCCTTTTGTTGCTGCTGGTGGAAATTCTCACGCCGGGCTTTGCCTGTGCTTGTTTTGCCATAGGCTGTCTTTTCAGTTGTGTCCTCAGCGCCATTGCGCCGGACACGCTGAATTGGCAGATTGCCCTATTCGTAGTCGGTTCGCTGCTTTCCTTCATCTTTGTCCGTCCGGTCGCCCTGAAAATTCTATCGCGACGCGCCGACCGCAAAGGCGGCTACAAGTCGAATATGGAGAGCCTGATTGGCCGCGAAGCCCTGGTGGTCGAAGCCATTCCCGCCCATGGTCTGGGCCGGATCAAGATTGACGGCGACGAATGGCAGGCCCGTCTGGAACACGACAGCGACGAAAGCGTGGCCGTCGGTACCCGCGTTACGGTGCTCTCTTACGACAGCATCATCTTGACAGTAAAACTCTAACTACTAAACATTTGACTTATGGATTTCACAACAGTTCTTCTTCTTGTGCTCGCATTCATCATCGTCGTTTACATTCTGCGAGGCATCAAAATCATTCCCCAGTCGGAAACCCGCGTCGTTGAACGTTTGGGTAAATTCGACCGCGTGCTCAGCCCCGGTGTCAACATCGTGCTGCCCATCATCGAGCGCACCAAAACGGTGACGGCACGCAAGGTGGTCAACTCCCAGTTCTCCAACGAACCCATCATCAGAATGTACAGTTCTTCGGTTATCGACTTGCGCGAACAGGTGTACGATTTTCCCAAACAGACGGTTATCACCAAAGATAATGTCAGCACACAAATCAATGCCCTGCTCTATTTCCAGATTGTAGACCCCAAAAAGTCGGTTTACGAAATCGACAATCTGCCCAACGCCATCGAGAAGCTGACCCAGACCACGCTGCGTAACGTTATCGGCGAACTGGAACTGGACGAGACCTTGACTTCGCGCGATACCATCAACTCAAAGCTGCGCGTCGTTCTCGACGAAGCCTCCAACAAATGGGGTGTCAAGGTGAACCGTGTGGAACTTCAGGACATCACCCCGCCCGACAGCGTACGCGAATCGATGGAAATGCAGATGCAGGCCGAACGTATGAGACGTGCCGAAATTCTGCGCGCCGAAGGTGAAAAGAAATCTGCCATCCTCAAGTCGGAAGGAGACAAGGCATCCGAAATCAACAATGCCGAAGCCGAAAAGACCGCCCAGATTCTGCGTGCCGAAGGTGAAGCCAAGGCCAAGGTGCTGCAGGCTGAAGCCGAAGCCGAAGCCATCCGCCTGGTAGCCGAAGCCGTTGCTTCCACCAAGACAGACCCCGCCTCCTACACGCTGGCAGTCAAATACATCGACACGCTCAAGGAAATGGTCAGCGGCAAAGACAACAAGACCGTTTACCTTCCTTACGAAGCGTCCAACATGTTGTCTTCGCTGGGCAGCATCAAGGAAATTTTCAACAAATAAGACCAAGCAAGTACGTTAGAGCAACCCTTTGGTTGAGGGCAGTTCATAGCGGTAAATATCACGGCGGACGGCCATTTTCATAGCCAGGGCAAAGGCTTTGAAAATAGCCTCCGCCTTATGATGCTCGTTCTGTCCTTCGGCCTTGATGTTCAAATTCATGCGGGCCGCATCGCTCAGCGACTTGAAAAAGTGCAGGAACATCTCACAGGGCACATCACCCACATATTCACGTTTGAAGTCCACATCCCACACCAGCCAGGGTCGTCCGCCGAAATCAAGGGCCAGGGAGCAAAGGCAATCGTCCATAGGCAGACAATAGCCGTAACGGTCTATGCCGCGTTTGTTGCCGAGTGCCTGCAGGATGGCTTCACCGAGTGCAATAGCCGTGTCCTCAATGGTATGGTGTTCGTCCACCTGCAAATCACCCTTGGTGATGACAGTAAGGTCGCTTAAGCTGTGACGTCCGATTTGATCGAGCATATGGTCGAAGAATTTCAAGCCGGTATCGATATGCGTCTTACCCGTTCCGTTCAGGTCGATTTCTACCAGCACATCGGTTTCCTTACTCACCCGGTGCACACGCGCCTTGCGTCCACCGGCAAACAGAAAATCGGCAATAGCATTCCAAGACGCCAGCTGCGTGCATCCTTCGGGAGCCTGCTGTTGCATAGTCTCGTCAAGCAAAATGGCCTGCGCGCCCAAATTCTGCGCCAGCTGCACATCGCTCAGGCGGTCGCCTATCACGTACGAAGCTGCAAGGTCGTAGTCGGGATTGTCGATGTAAGACTGCAACATAGCCACCCCGGGTTTGCGCGTGGGTGCGTGTTCAGACGCTAGCGTCTTGTCGATAAAAATGGCATCAAAACAGATGCCCTCGCCCTGCAAGACCTGTAGCATCTTGCCCTGTACGGTGTCAAAATTTTCCTGAGGATAGGCTTCCGTTCCCAAACCGTCCTGGTTGGTCACCATCACCAGTTCGAAATCGAGATTGCGGGTGATGAAATAAAGGTTGCGCAGCACGCCGGGCAATAACTCCAGCTGTTGCAGCGTATCTACCTGAAAGGTAACGGGTGGTTCCTTGATAAGGGTACCGTCCCGGTCGATAAAGAGGACTCTTTTCATATTAGTAATTTTTCATTGCCTGGATAAGTTGTGCGTTTTCATCGGGCGTTCCCACCGTGATGCGCAGACAGCCTTGACAGAGCTGCACGCGATTACGGTTACGCACGATAATGCCCCGGCTTACCAAATAGCGGTACATGGCATCGGCATCGTCCACTTTTACCAAAAGGAAATTGGCATCGCTGGGATAGATGTGTCTGACCATGAGCAGTGCCTGCAGCCCGCGGCGCATAACTTCGCGCTGGGCCAGGGTTTCCTTCACCCAAGCGGCCGTCTGCTGCGGCTTTTGCAGCTGTTCCAGCATCAAGGTCTGGGTCTGGACATTCACGTTATAAGGATACTTCACCTTGTTGTAAAGGGCGATGATTTCGGGCGATGCAAAAGCCATGCCCAGTCTGAGGCCCGCACTGGCCCAAGCTTTGGAAAAGGTCTGGAAGACCAGCAGATTGGGATAACGTTCGAGCTGCGACAGCCACGAAGGCTGAGAGGAAAAGTCGATGTAGGCCTCATCAAGCACCACGATGGCCGGACAGGCCTCCAGCAAGGCGGTTATTTCTTCGCCAGGCAGACTGTTGCCCGTAGGATTGTTGGGCGAACACAGAAAGACGAGTTTGGTGTGGTTGTCGCAACGTTGCAGCAACTCGGC
>CAYRHC010000202.1:0-3404 GCA_964423935.1 uncultured Bacteroidales bacterium
GTTGCAAAAATATGCCGACTATTGGGATTTCTATGCCAAAGACAATACGGGCAACGATTTTATCTGGGGTGCCAGCCTTACCCGCTTCGACCAATTCTACTTTTCGGGCCTGGACGCCTGGGCAGGTCTGCGCAGCGGCGACCGCAAACAGGTGGAAGTTCTCTTCGCGGTAGCCTTGGTGCTGCTGATATCGGCCATATTCAACTACATCAACCTGACGGTGGCCCAAACCGGCAAACGCGCCAAAGAGATGGCCACCCGGCGACTGCTGGGCGAGAGCCGTCGCAGCATTGTGGGGCGCTACCTGGCCGAATCGACAGTCTTCACCATCGTCTGCTTTGCGCTGGGCTGCGCGCTGGCCGTGCTGCTATGTCCCTTCTTCGAGCGAATACTCTCGACCGACATCGTGCTGACGCCCGACCGGACTACCGCATTGTTGGCCCTGCTGGCCGTATTGCTGATTGCAGCCATCTCCGCCCTATTGCCCGCCATTCAAGTGGCGCGCTTCAAGCCCGTAGACGTGGTTAAAGGCGAATTCCGACTCAAGAGCAAACTGGTGTTCAGCAAGGTTTTCATTACGCTACAAGGAGTGCTGAGTACCTTCCTGCTGGCCATGGCCATCACCATGACGGCACAAGTACAGTATCTCGTCAATCGTCCCATGGGCTATAACACCCACGACATCATCCAAGTAAATTCTTATGCGCTGGGCTATACCCGAGGCCCGCAGGAAAACCTGAGCAACCGCCTGAAGATGCTGCCTTGCGTAGAAGCGGCCGGTCTGGCCCTCAGCAGCCCGCTGAATTGCGGCGCCAACGGTCTGCACGACGGCAACGACGAGCTGATAGGTTGGCTGCGCATGGCACAGCTCGACACCGCCAGTCTCAGCATACTGGGTTTCAAGCCCATAGAACAGTACAGCACGCTATCCGCACGCAAAGTGCTGCTCACGTCAACCAGCAAGGCCAAGCTGGGAGCCTCGGCCGAGCATCCTTTCGTGGGTGGCAGCGAATCGGCCGGCGAAGTGGAAGTTTGCGGTATCGTGCCGGACTTCAACGTACACAACGCGCTGTTCAAGCCCGAAGTGAACGAATACAACTGCATCATGGTCATCGACGGCGATTACCCCTACGCATCCTCGCAGTTGCTCAAAATCAAAGGAGACAGAAAAGCGGCTATGGCCGCCGTCAAAGAGATTTGCCAGGAGTTTGCCCGGGAAAGCATCGGCATGCCCGTGGAGATGCAAACCTTCTACCTGGACGAACAGCTGACAAAAGACCTGAGCGGCACCAAGAACACCATGCTACTTGTGCTGACCTTTATGGTGATGTCTATTCTGATTTCAGCCATGGGGCTGTTTGCCATGTCACTCTACTTTACCCAACAGCAAAAACGACAGATTGCCCTGCGCAAAGTCTACGGCGCAGGTGTCAGTGCCGCCGTGTGGACGCTGACACGTTCCTTTATGCTGATAAGCGCTTGCTCAATCATACTAGCCGCGCCGCTCACCGTGTGGGGCATCAACTTCTACCTCAGCGACTTCTACACGCGCATCGCCTTCCCTTGGTGGGCCATCGCAGTGGCAGCACTGCTAAGCCTGGGCATTTCGCTACTGTCGGTCATCGCCCAAAGCCACCACGCCGCCACACGCAATCCTGTCAAGATCTTGGCGCAAGAGTAAAAGAGCCTCAATCAGAACACGAGGTTGGAGAGGAAGATAACCAGCACCGTTAGGGGAGCCAAGTAGCGGATGGCAAAATACAGTACCGGAAACCAGCGACGGTTTACCGTGCCGCCATTGGTCAGTTCGTCGTAGACATCGCTGCGGCGCATGCGCCAACCGACGAAAATCACCACCAGCAACGCGCCGATGGTTAGCAGAAAATTCGACGAGAAAGCATCGAGCAGACCGAAAGCCTTCAGCGAGAACACACTCACCAGGCCCAGCAGCCAAGTAAAGACAAACACTGCCACACAGGCCCAGCCGCGCTTGAGACCCTTTTCTTCGGTAAGGAAGGCCACGCCTACCTCAAGAAGCGATACGCTCGAGGTCATGGCAGCCACGATAATGGCAAAGAAGAAAGCCGCAGCCACCACCACGCTCAGCAGATGCGAGCTGGCACCCATGCTGGAAAAAATATTGGGCAAAGTTTGGAAAATCAGCCCGGGGCCTGAACTGGGTTCCACACCGGAGGCAAACACGGCCGGCATAATGGCAAAGCCCGCCAACACGGCAAAAGCCAAATCGGCAATGGCCGTACCCGCACCCGTCACCAGCAGGTTTTCGCGCCGTTTCACATAAGAGGAATACGTCAGCACGATGCCCATGCCCAACGAGAGCGAATAGAAACTCTGGCCCAGGGCAAAGGAGAAGGTCTTGGCGCTCAGCTTGGAAAAATCGGGCTTCAGCAAGTAGGAAACGCCCTTCTCTGCGCCGGGCATATTCAGCGAATACACCATAATCAGCACAATCAGCACAAAGAGCGCCGGAATGGAAATCTTATTGAACTTCTCTATGCCGCTCTTCACGCCCAGCGCCACGATAAGCGAGGAGATACCCAAGAATAAAGTATTGAAGCCCAGCACTTTCCAACCTGTCGGTACAAACTCGCCAAAGTGGAGACCGAAAGATTTCACGAAGTACTCGCAAGACCATCCGCCCACCACACTGTAGTACGAAACGATAATCATCGGAGTAAGCACCGACAGGTAGCCCAGCACCTGCCAGCCCGTATGAGGAGCCAACTTCTTCATGGCACCAATGGCATTGGCATGGCTACGTCGACCTATCACCGTCTCGGCCAGGAAAATAGGCAGAGAGAGAAAAAACGAACACAAGATATACACCAGCACAAAGGCCGCACCGCCATATTCTCCCACCATATAAGGGAAGCGCCAAACATTGCCCAGGCCTATGGCAGAGCCGGCAAACGCCATAATCACGGCCGCACGGCCGCCAAAATTTTCACGAGATTTTTTATCCATGGATAGGACTTAGCGGACATTGCCGAGCAAGGCTTCCCACTCTTTGACGATGGAGCGGTCGGCAAAATAGTCGATGCGCATGGCCTCACGCACGCGGGTCAGCGTTTCATTGGTGATTTCCACCGCTTTGGCCGTACCGGCCTGTAAAATATCGTACACCGCATCGATGTCCTTTTCCCACTTGGCACGCTCGGCGCGAATGGGAGCCAGCGTTTCCTCCAGCACATTAAAAAGGAACTTCTTGCAAGTGCCATCACCCAGACCGCCACGACGATAATGTTCTTTCATCTCGTCCAGACAGCTATAATCGGGCAGATACTCGGCAAAATGTGCATCGTTGCAGAAAGCGTCCAGATAAGTGAACACCACATTGCCTTCGGTATGGCCGGGGTCGCTGATTTGCAGATGCTGCGGGTCGG
>CAYRHC010000203.1:0-3366 GCA_964423935.1 uncultured Bacteroidales bacterium
ACAACGAGCCTCAGAACTGCTTCGTGGCCGACTTTATCGGCGAGAGCAACATTCTTACCGGCACCATGATAGAAGACCGCAAGGTGTCGTTCATCGACCATGAATTCACTTGCGTGGACGAGGGATTTGCCCCCAACGAGGCTGTGGATGTGGTGCTGCGTCCCGAAGACATCTATATCATGACCAAGCTCGACGGAGCCCAGTTTACCGGCACGGTGAAGAGCTGCACTTTCAAGGGCGTTCACAACGAGATTTTCGTGGATACCGACAACGGCTACGAACTGATGATACAAGACTACAACGCCTTTCCGCAAGGCACCAAAGTGGGCATGATTATCAAGCCGGCCGACATCCATGTGATGAAGAAAGACTGCCTTAGCAACCTCTTTGACGGCGAAGTGACGGCCCAGGGCGAAGTGACCTTCCTCGACACTGTGTTCGATTGCGACACGGCCGGTTTCGAAGTGGGCGACAAAGTGACGGTGGACGTGGCCTTCGAGAAGGTAGACCTGCTCGACCACAAGGAAGATTCCGATCTGCGCGGCTTCGTCAGCCTCATCCTCTACAAGGGCAACCATTATCATCTGACTATCACCACCGAAGGCGGAGACAAAATCTATGTCGATACCAACGATGTGTGGGACAAACTCGATACCGTGGGCATCAACATCCACGCCCAAGATATCCGTCTAAGCAAAAAGGAGGCCTAAGCGATGAACAAACGAGCCAACTGGGCGCTGCCGTATGCCGTCTTTCTGGTGGTTTTTGTGGCGCTGCCCTTAATACTGATTTTCGTCTATGCCTTCCAGGGCGTGGGCGGAGGCTTCAGCCTGCAGAACTTCGTGAAGTTCTTCAACGAACCCGAGGTTATCAACACCTTCCTCTATTCGATAGAGATTGCCGCTTACAATACAGCCATCTGTATGCTGCTGGGCTATCCGGCCGCCTATATCTTGAGCAACAAGCAATTGAACGCTTCGGCCATCACCATCGTACTTTTCGTCTTGCCCATGTCCATCAATGCGCTGATTCGCACGCTGGCCACCGTGGAGCTTTTCGACATCTTGAACATCGGACTGGGCGAGGGAACGCTGATTTTCGGTATGGTGTACAATTTTCTGCCCTTCATGATTTATCCCATCTACAATACTTTGCGCAAAATTGACAGTTCTTACTACGAGGCCGCGCAAGATTTGGGCGCTTCGCCCTTCCAGACGTTCTGCAAGGTGACGGTACCGCTGTCGGTTCCGGGAATCAAGAGCGGCATCACCATGGTGTTTATGCCCACCATCTCCACCTTTGCCATTTCAGAATTCTTGACCAACAACAAAATCAAGCTTTTCGGTACCATCATTCAAGAGAATATCAACAGTTCATTCTGGAATTACGGTTCGGCGCTGGCGCTGATTATGCTGGCTATTATCGGGCTAACTACGCTGTTTACAGGTGATGGCTCCAGCGAAATGAAGAAAGGAGGCACTGCCATATGAAAAAGTTTTTAGCCCAAAGCTATATCTACATTCTGCTGGTGATGCTCTATGCACCGCTGGTCATCATTGTGGTGTTCTCCTTTACCGAGGCGCGCGCCTTGGGCAACTGGACGGGCTTTTCCACCAAACTTTACGAATCGCTGTTTACGGGTGGTATGGCCAATTCTCATTCGCTCAGCGCCGCTTTAAAGAACACGCTCATCATCGCTACCATTTCGGCACTGGTGGCCACCTTTTTGGGCACTTTCTCGGCCATAGGCATCAACAGTCTGCGAGGACGCAAGCGCAAAGCCATCAGCTTCTTGAACAGTGTTCCGATGCTCAATCCCGATATCATTACCGGTGTGTCGCTGTTTCTGTTGTTCGTTTCGCTGGGCATTTCGCAGGGATATACCACGGTGGTGCTGGCGCATATCACTTTCTGTACGCCTTTTGTGGTGCTTAATGTGATGCCGCGGCTTATGCAGCTCAACCCCAATATCTACGAGGCCGCTCTCGACTTGGGAGCCACGCCCATGCAAGCCATGCGCAAAGTTATCATCCCGCAGTTGCGCAGTGCCATGTTCACGGGATTTATCCTGTCCTTTGCCATGTCTATCGACGACTTCGTGGTGACCGTGTTCACCAAGGGCAACAAAGGCTTGGAAACGCTCTCCACTTTTATCTACAACGATGCGCGCAAAGGTGGTCTTACGCCTGAACTTCGTCCGTTGATGTCTATTGTTTTCATCACCATATTAACCCTTTTAATTGTAGCTAATATCCGTTCTAGTAAACAATCTAAAAACAAACAGAAATGAAAAGAATCTTTAGGGGACTCCTTTTGGCGGTGAGTATGCTTGCCTTTGCCGCCTGTGGCGACCGCAGCACTGTGCTGAAAGTGTACAACTGGGCCGATTACATCGACGAAACGGCGCTGGACGAATTCGAGACCTGGTATTATGAACAAACCGGCGAACGGGTGGAAGTCATCTATCAGACCTTCGATATCAACGAGACCATGTTGTCGCGTATTGAAAAAGGCCAGGAAGACTACGACGTCGTTTGCCCTTCGGAATATATCATCGAGAGGATGATTGCCCAAGACCTGCTCCTGCCTATTTCGCGCGATTTCGGCAGCACTCCGAACTATATCGATGCCAACATGTCGCCCTTCATCACCGAGAACTTCAAGAAGGTGAATGCCGGTGGCAAGGATGCTTTCGAATATGCCGTGCCTTATATGTGGGGAACCACGGGCCTGCTTTACAATGCCAAATACGTGAGCGACGAAGAAGCTTCCTCTTGGGATGTGCTGGTGAATGAAAAATTCAAGGACAAACTCTTTGTCAAGGATGCCTGCCGCGATGTCTATACCACTTTGCTGCTTTACCTCAAATACGATGAAATCAATGCCGGACGGCTCAACAAAGATTCCATCATGTACAGCTACAATGCCGAATACATGGCTCAGGTGGAGGACTTCCTCCGTCAGGTGGCTACGGGTGTTTCCGGTTGGGAAGCCGATTTTGGCAAGGAACAGATGACGCAGGAAAAGGGTTATCTGAACCTGTCTTGGAGCGGCGATGCCAAATGGGCTTACGACGAAGCTCAGGCCTTGGGTGTTGACTTGCGCTACCGCATTCCTCACGAAGGTTCCAATGTCTGGTTCGACGGTTGGGTTATTCCCAAATATGCCAAGAACGTGAAGGCTGCCGCTTATTTTATCAACTTCCTCTGCCGTCCCGACATTGCCATCCGCAATATGGACGTTACCGGCTATGTTTCTGCCCTGGCTTCGCCCGAAATTCTGGAAGCTATGACCGACGACAGCCTCGATTATACGGTGAACGCATCGTACTTCTTCGGCCCCGGCACGGCCGACCATGCCAAATTG
>CAYRHC010000204.1:0-3324 GCA_964423935.1 uncultured Bacteroidales bacterium
ACAACACCGACGATTACGAACAGACCGTAGCCGAAGACGGCACCATCGTTTACCTGTACAGAGTAAACGCCAGCCTGCGTCCGTACTCCATGATTTACCTCTATCAGATTATGGTAATCAACAACGAAGACTCTATCGGTAACAAGATTGTAGGCGCACAAGGTTACACCGTAACGGGTTTGTCGAACGAAGTTAACATGTTCAACCGCATGAACGACTCCACCTCCGTATCGGTATCTTCCGAAGTGGTTCGTCCGCTTATCGACAACAAGACGCTGACCTTGCCCGACTGCACACAAGTACAAGGCGATATCATGGCCAGCCGTATGCTTACCTGGGGTCTGTCGGGTATCAGCCCGCTGGACGAAGCCGACAAGTACATCGCAGGCGAAACCAAGAGCGGCAGCACCAAGGCACGTGCCGACGAAGTGGAACCCCTAGACGACAACTACATCAACATAGGCGTAACGCTGCGCAACGGCGCTACCAAGGTGATTAGCAAGAACATCACCGAACAGATGAACAACCATCCCGCCGGCGGTGTCATCACCATTGTGATTGATGCAGCCCAGGAAATTACCAAAGAAGACCTGAACGGCGGTTCGGGTTCGAAAGGTGGCGGTTTCAGCGCCGATGTTAACGACTGGGGCAACTCACAAGACGCTGAAATAACTATTTAACAAGGTGTTGACGAAAAAAACGACAAAAAACTTGACAATTATATTTTTTAATTAATACTTTTACTAATTCTTCGAAAAGAAACAAAACAATGAAAAAGAGTTATTTGATTCTGCTTGCCGCTGTATGCGCATTTACAGCTTGCAAAAACGACGATTTCCTTGGAACCGTCAAGTCTGAAACACCTGCTGCCGAACAGCAGATTGCTTTCTCAACATTCAACAACAAAATGACCAAGGCTGAGAACTCTACTGAAAACACCAAGATTTCGCTGCTCCAGCACCATGCCGATTTTTCCGTATGGGCGCTGAAGGACAACGAAACCGCCAAGTGGGTATTCCAAGGCACCAAGGTTGAGGGTAAGGACGATAACGGCACTATCACCTGGGAACCTGTAGACGTACGCTTCTGGGACAAGACCGCTACCCGCTACAATTTCTACGCTGCCGCTCCTGCTGCTGCCGCTTGGAAGTTGAACGGTGCTACTGTCGCTTCAGACCACGACAAAGGTTACTTCACCCTGGCCGATGTTGCTTTGGCCGACGTAACTTTGGATTCCGCTACCTATCAGGAATCTATGAAGGAACAGGCCAACATCGACTACATGATTGCTTCCGACAAGTATGTTGAACAAGCTGCTTTCGGCCAGGAAGTAGACCTCGACTTCAACCACATCCTTTCACGTCTGAACGTAACCGTTAAGCGCGGTCCCAGCCTTGAAAAGTGGGCCAAAGACAATTCATCCAAAGCCGAATATGCCAAGGTTACACTTACCAGCCTCCAGGTGGTAAAGATGCTCAGCAAGGGCTCTTTCGATGAATCTAAAGTTTCCGGCACCGACCTGCAGAACGGTACTACCGGCCGTTGGACCACCACCAACGATGTTATCAACTACACCGCTTGCATCACCAACGCTACCGACCTGAAAAACTCTCCCGAAGTTTACGTGCTGCAATCGCTGGTAATGCCTCAGACCGTCAAGTACGAAGCTATCAACGCCGGTACCGGTAAAAAGGCAGCTGATGCTACTGACGCCGCTGAAACCTATGTCTGTGTAAAGTTCAACATTGGTACTGAAAGCTACACCACCTATGTAAACCTGGCTGCCGCATTCGGTGCTAAGGAAGACGATACTGCTACCGCCGATATTGACGAATCTCTGATTGCCTTTAACGAAGGCTGGCAGAACACGCTGCGCATTACCATCGATGCTTCGGCTATCACCTTCACCGCTAACGCATACAACTGGGAAGACGGTGCCGACTCCAACTACACCATCGAGACTGCTATTAACATTCCTACCAACCTCGATATTGTTGACAATAATTAATCCTTGGTGCCAGAACGCAAACAATTTGTGAAAACAATAAAAAACGACATAACTATGAAAAAGATTCTATTTCTGACGACGCTTGCAGCAGCTTTCGCCTTCGGCTTCAGCAGCTGCTCCAACGAGGAACTGGTAGAGAATATCGAGCAAGCTCAGGGTGCCGAAATCGCTTTTGATACCTTCGCCGACAAACTTACCAAGGCCGAGAACTCCAGCGAGACCGCTCTTACCGATTTGGAAGGTCACCACACCAGCTTTAATGTATGGGGTACCAAGTTGATTGGAACAGACAACAAAGTGGTTTACTCTGTAGCCGATGCGGGCAAGGTTGAATACGGTACTGATTGGACCGCTACTCCTAAAAAGTTCTGGGACAAGGCCGCTGCTTCTTACAATTTCTATGCAGCCGCTCCCGCCAACGCTTCTTGGGTGTTCACTTTTAACAGTGACAGCTCTGACGGTACGCTTACCTATGCCGATTTCACGTTGAAAGGCGTGAACGCTATCACAGCTGCTTCTACCACTTCTGTTGAAACTTGGAAAGGAGTTGCTGACGATGTTGACCTGATGATTGCTTCTCCCTGCAATGTGGCTCGTGCCAGCTACAACAAGGCTGACCCCGAGAAGGTTAACTTGCAGTTCAACCACATTCTTTCCCGCTTGAACGTGCTGGTAAAGAAGGGTACTAATCTTGCAGATGAAAAAGTTTCTTTGAAAGAGCTGGGTATCTATAAACTGATAAATAAAGGTTCGTTCGACGAAGGTGCAACAATTACCGGCAATCTTGCCGATGGTACTATCGAACGCTGGACAAACGCTGCCTTGGAAGGGACTTACGATCTTGCCGGCCTTGCACTTGTAGATGCTAATCCTTCGAAGGACAATGGCGTTACCGTTACCGCTCAGTATGTAGGTGAATGGTTGCTTATTCCGCAGGATATCACCATGAAGAAGCTGGATGCTGACTTCTCAGATTTCGGAACGACAGGTTCTGTTACCGAAGATGGAGCCAAGAACGAAGCTTATATAAAGGTTGTCTATACCATCAACGATGAAGAGTTTACCGGCTACTACAACCTGGCTGCTGCATTCGGCAAGACCACGAGTGGTGATACGGTTGCCTTTTGCGAAGGCTGGCAGAACAACCTGACCATCGTCATCAACCCCGATGCTATCGAATTCGATCCTCAGGTATTCAATTGGGCTACCAAAGAAGAAAAGTCTATTGAAATTCCTGAATAAGACTTACCTGGCTTGAGGGCGGACGGGCGAGCTCGCGCGCCCGTCCGTACCGCAAGACAAGGGCCGGTTCGCAC
>CAYRHC010000205.1:0-3321 GCA_964423935.1 uncultured Bacteroidales bacterium
ATCAAGTCGTGTGCGCGCCCGCTCAGCCTGAAATTTGTAGGCTATGGCCCAGCGGGGCGATTTGGCGGTATAGCCCAGTTGCTCCTGTTGTTTGAGCGAATTCACCTTCAGCACGATACCGTCGGTAGCCACCGGCAGATGACGGCGTTCTTCATCCCAATACGAAATGAAATCCATCACCTGGTCGAGGTTGTGGCACACGCGCATATGGTCGGACACAACGAACCCCCAGTCCTTGGCCTTCTGCAGATTGTCGTAATGAAAACCGGTGGGCAGCCGGTCGCTGAGCATATAATACAGGCTGGCATCCAAGCGACGTGCAGCCACGATTTTAGGATTTTGCAATTTGAGTGTACCGGAAGCGGCGTTGCGCGGATTGGCGAACAAAGGTTCTTCGTTACGTTCACGCTCCCGGTTCAGTGCCTCGAACACCTTCCAAGGCATCAGAATTTCGCCGCGCATTTCCAGATAGGCAGGATAATCATCGCCATGCAACTGCAAAGGAATGCTGCGTATGGTGCGTACATTTTGCGTCACATTGTCGCCCACCCGGCCGTCGCCGCGGGTCAGTGCCTTGACCAGCCGGCCGTTCTCGTAGATAAGCGAGATGGAGGTCCCGTCGTATTTCAGTTCGCAGACGATGTCGAAATCTTCTTCCAGCAGTTTTTCCGTGCGATGGAAAAAATCGGCCACTTCCTCGCGGCTGTAGGTATTGCCCAGCGAGAGCATCGGATAACGGTGGGCTTCCTGCACAAAGCCTTGGCTAAGGTCGCTACCCACCCGTTGCGTGGGAGAATTCTCGTCAAAAAACTGCGGATACTGTTCTTCCAGCTCGCGCAACTGGCGCATTTTGGCATCGTAGTCGAAGTCGCTCATCTTGGGCGATGAAAGCACGTAATAGTCGTAATCGGCCTGCCGGAGTTCCTCTCGCAAGGCCAGTATTTTTTCTTCCATAGCCTCGGTGTCAATCGTAGAAATTCCAGGAAATGCCCGCCTTAATCTGGGCCGGGTTCTGCGGATAATGCAGCACCGTAAAGTAGTTGGGGTCTGCAAACAGTCGGCTGCCATGCGTATACATGACAAAGAAACGCGCTTGCTTGAGATGCATATTGGCGTAGACATTCATATAAGGATAGTTGCCTATCTTCTTCTCGGTCTGCAAGTAATACTGTCCCAAAGCCGGGTTGTAGGCCGGCACGTAATACGAGCTGAAATAGCGACAGTCAACACCGATATGCGTCAGCATCACCTTGGAAAGGCGGGTGCGCAAATACACGTTGCCATAAGCGGCCAAAGCCGGCAGCGGCAGCACCTGCGGACGGCTCGACATCTGCCCCACCACATCGAAATCGAAATGGAAGATGCCTGCCGAAAGCTGCTGCTTCCACTGAGCGTAGAGTACCTGTATCTGGCCGTCGTACTGGCTGGCCTGGGCATTACCGTCAAAATAGACATAGTTGCTGATGTTCTCAACCCCGCCCTTGAGCGAACTGCCCCAACCGGGAATGCTCAGCACACCTTGCATACGCACCCGGTAGATATTCTGAAGATCTTGGTTCCAGGCATAGTGGTTGGAATAAAAATGACGGTAGAAATAGTCGGGCTTTTCGTTGCGGACAAAAGCCTCGGCCGCGATATCCACTGTTTGCTTCCACAGATGGAAGGACGAATTCAGAGAGCCGTTGACATCGAAATTGCCGATATAATCGCCCAAAAGCGAGAGCTTGGCATCGGCGCGAAACTGCAGGATAGAATCTTGCGTGGAGCTCAAACGGCCGCCCACCCAAAGCAAATTTTCGCTGTGCGGATAGCCCAGACTGCCTGTATTGCTGCCATAGCGACGGTATTCGTGTTCGGCGTAGGCTGTCAGGCCGAATTTCATCCAGCGGTGGAAGCCTTCGTTCAGCGAAAGTCCCAACGTATTGCGCAGTGTAACGAGCGACACGGAATCGGCCGTGAGTTTATCACTGATATTGGCAACGCTATTGTAGTAGGAGGCGTTGGCCGTGTTGGAATCGTAGAATTTGTGTCCGATATTGCCTTCGAGCGTATGAATAAAGCTGCTCACCGGAACAAAAACCTCCAGCGTATCGCCTTTTTCTGTCGTGTCTTTCCTGTAAAAGCCCAGATGATATTTATGGTTGAAAAACAGCTCGTTGAAGGTAGTAAGATTGTAGGTATTGGACAAGGCCACCGGAATGTTCAGACTCTCATACTCCCGGTAGCCGCCGCTCATTTCCAAAGGTTTGGTAATGTAGTCGTCGTTGGTGATGCCGCCGTTTTCCTTGTTTTCGAAACGGTTGATGGAATAGCGACCGTGGGCCTGATAGCGTTCACCCAGATAGTTGGCAAAGAAATGGGCCAGCACGTCACGGGCAGCCAGGTTGGTATAAAAACCGCGCGAATTCACAGATTCATAGTCGGCTCCGATATTCAGGCGTTTGTTGAAATTGGCCGTAAAGCTGAACTTGAAGTTCTCTTCCTGCGACTGGTCGTTGCCGATGGTGGTAACATAGGTACCGTTCGTATAAGGTCTTGTGGTGTTGATGTAGCACATTTCCTCGTTGGATGTTTTCCATTGGTCGTAAGGCTGCATGAAGATGAACTTTTCCTCGGCCTGACGGTCGGCATACACCATAGACAGGAAAGGCGAACCGATATTGGCCAGATAAGAAGCTGCCACCGTGGAATTGCGCTCCGGCACAGCCAGATTCTGAAAATTGAGCGAGAGCGTGTCAAGAGGGGTTTCCCGACGTTCGCCGAGCGTTTTGTCCAGCGTCCAGGAGCGCACGCGTAGCGCTACCTCCTTCTTTTTGGACGATGCACTGCCGGACAAACCGGAGTCAGAAGTGCCTGACAGGCCGGAACTCGAAGAGGAACCGAGCGGTGATCCCAGCGATGCGCGGCTGCCACCGCCCGTCTGACTGCCGGAACCCAGCAAAGAGCTCTGCGCCTGTGCAGAAAACAGCCAACCGGCAAGGCTCAGCAAGACTAAAATATATTTGGCGCTATGCGACATCGGTTTCTGGAAAAATATGCGCAAAAGTAGCACAAAGCCCAAGAAATCCCAAATGATATGCTTACTTTTGCAGTTGTAGTCAAATCAACATTTATATATTAATCGACATTCAATCGACATGAAAATTGAAGACAAAAAATTTGTAGCCTTATCTTACGATCTGTTTGTGGGCGGCAACGAAGGAAAAGAAGAACTGATGGAAAAAGCCACCGAAACCGCACCCCTTACTTTCGTCTACGGTATGGGCATGATGCTGGAAGCTTTCGAAGCCCAGCTCAAAGACCTCTGCAAGGATGACACTT
>CAYRHC010000206.1:0-3281 GCA_964423935.1 uncultured Bacteroidales bacterium
CCAGGTTGTGGGCCCTGAGGAAGCCGATAACGGTCTCAGTGTCAACGTCATACTGATGCTTGGTAGGCTCCATGGGCTTGGGCTCGATAAGGAAGGTTCCCTTGAATCGCTTGGCGCGTGCATAGTCGCGAGCCATGGTGAGCATGGTGGCCATATGCTCCTTCTCGCGCTTCTGGTCGGTGTTGAGCAGGCTCATATAGCCTTCGCGGCCGCCCCAGAATACATAGTTGGTACCGCCCAGTTCGATGGTGGCGTCAATGGCATTCTTAATCTGAACCATAGCGCGGGCAACAACATCAAAGTCGGGGTTGGTAGAAGCACCGTTCATGTAACGTTTGTGGTTGAAAACGTTGGCGGTACCCCACAGCAGCTTGATGCCGGTCTGAGCCTGCTTTTCCTTCAGGTAAGCGACAATTTCCTTGAGGTTGCTTTCGTATTCATCGATAGAATTGCCTTCCGATACCAGGTCGACATCGTGGAAGCAATAATATTCGATACCCAATTTCTGCATGATTTCGAAACCGGCATCAGCCTTGTTTTTGGCAATTTGGATGGGGCAGCAACCTTCGTTCCATGGGAAGGTTTTGGTGCCGCCGCCGAACTGGTCGCCACCTTCGGCGCAGAGCGTATGCCACCATGCCATAGAAAATTTCAACCAGTCCTTCATGGGTTTGCCAAGAATGACTTTTTCAGCGTCGTAATAACGGAAGGCGAAGGGGTTCGTAGACTTCACGCCTTCAAATTTGATTTTCCCAATTTCGGGAAAGAATTCTTTTGCCATAGTCGTAAAATTATAAGTGTTGATGTAGATTAAAGATATGATTTCCAACGCAGGTAAGCTTCGGTGTAGGCATCCTTGTCGCCCGCAACTGGCTGAATGGTGTCCACTTTGCGCAGCGAAGCGAAAGCCTCTTGCGTAGTCTTGTAGATGCCTGCTCCGATACCGGCACCGCGTGCCGCACCGATTGAACCGTCCGTGTCGTAAAGTTCGATTTGCGCACCCGTGAGGCCTGCCAGTGTATGGCAGAAAATGGGACTGAGGAACATATTGGCCTTGCCTGCACGGATAAGCTTCGTTTCGATACCCATGGCATTCATGATTTCCATGCCGTAGGCAAAGGCGAAGACGATGCCTTCCTGGGTGGCGCGCAGCAGATGCGCCTGTCCGTGACGATTGAATTGCAGTCCGTGGATACTGCAGGCTCCGGCCTTGTTTTCGAACATACGCTCGTTGCCGTTACCGAACGGAAGCACAGAAACACCGTCGCTGCCGATGGGGGCTTGGGCGGCAATATCGTTCAGGTCGGCATAAGAAACGGTGTTGGAGGCACTGTTGCGTTTCATCCAAGCGTTCATGATGCCCGTTCCGTTGATGCAGAGCAGCACGCCGATACGGGTTAGCGAGGCGCTGTGGTTGACGTGCGCAAAACTATTGACGCGCGATTTGGCATCGTAGTTGATATGACCGTTCACGCCGTACACCACGCCGGAAGTGCCGGCCGTTGCAGCCACTTCGCCCGGGTTGAAAACATTGAGCGACAAGGCGTTGTTGGGCTGGTCGCCGCCACGGTAACAAACCGGGATACCTGCTCTAAGCCCCAGCTCGGCGGCGGCCTGGGCCGTCAACTCACCCTGATGGGCGAAACTGGGCAGAATCTGCGGTATCCATTGACGGTCGATGCCGTAGTAGTCGAGCAGAAAGTCGGCTGGGCGGTTGCTTTGGAAGTCCCACATAATGCCTTCGGACAGACCCGAAGCTGTGGTGCAGCATTCACCCGTCAAGCGCAGGGCAATGTAGTCGCCCGGCAACATTAACTTATCGATTTTATCGAAAATTTCCGGCTCATTTTCCTTGACCCAAGCCAACTTCGAGGCCGTGAAGTTGCCGGGCGAGTTCAGCAGGTGCGAGAGGCATTTTTCTTCACCGATTTCCTTGAAAGCTTTTTCGCCATAAGGGACGGCGCGTGAGTCGCACCAAATGATGGCGGGTCTCAGCAACTGTCGCTTTTTGTCAACCAGTACAAGTCCGTGCATCTGGTAAGAAATACCTATGCCGGCAATGTCCTTGGCATCAACTTCGGCCGTTGCCAGCACTTCTTGGTTGGCGGCTTTCAAGTTTTCCCACCAAGCATTGGGGTCTTGTTCGGCCCAACCTGTTTGCTTGGCCAGGATGGTCATTTCTTTTTTGGGATAGAAGGCCGAGGCCAGACAGTTCCCGTTTTGAGCATCGATAAGGCAAGCCTTTACCGACGAGCTTCCTACGTCGAATCCTAAGAGATACATAATTAGTTGATTTTGTGAGATCCGACTCCGATTTTAACCTCATAAACCTTGGGAGCCTTGCGGAACTTCTGTTTATAGCTTTCAATGGCCTCGTGGATGAACCTTTCGTGGTCTTCCTCGCGAAGGAAGTTGATGGTGCAACCGCCGAAACCTCCTCCCATCATTCTGGCACCGAGTACGCCGTTCTTGCGGGCTACTTCCACCAGAAAATCAGATTCTTCGCAGCTGACATTATACTCTTTGCTCAAGCCTTCGTGCGAGGCGTACATCAGTTCGCCGAACTTGGTGTAGTCGCCGTGGTTCAAGGCATCCATGGCCATTTCGACGCGCATATTTTCTTGAATGACGTATTGGCAACGGCGGAAAGTGCTTTCTTTCAACTGTTTCTTGTACTGCTGAAGCATATCCAGCGTGACATCGCGCAAGAGACTTACCAGCGGATAATCCTTTTTGATGCAGGCAACGCCTTCTTCACATTCGCTGCGGCGGATATTGTATTCCGAAGCGGCCAGATTGTGTTTGACCTGTGTATCGACCAGAACCAAACGGCAATTTTCGGGATGAAAAGGCACCAAATCGTATTCCAGAGAACGGCAGTCGAGGCGAATCAGATGGCCTTCTTCTCCGAAAACCGAAGCGAACTGGTCCATGATGCCGCAACGTACGCCAACGGCATTGTGTTCGGCGGCTTGGCCAATTTGAGCCATATCCATTTTGCTGAGTTTCAAGTCGAAAAGGTCATTCAAGGCAAAGCAGAAAGTCGATTCCAGCGCAGCCGAAGTGGACAGCCCCGAACCAATGGGGATATCGCCGCCGAAAACAGCGTTGAAACCGCCTATCTTGAACCCTCTCTTCTGGATTTCCTGTACCACGCCGTAAATGTAAAGCGCCCATGAACAATAGGGCCTTTCATCGAGCGCGAACTCTTCGGTCTCCTTCATGTCGTAGGAGTATACGTTGATGGTGTTGGTGCCGTTGGGTTGGATGGCAGTCACGAT
>CAYRHC010000207.1:0-2433 GCA_964423935.1 uncultured Bacteroidales bacterium
ATCTTCCAGCTCTTCGGCCAGACGTTGGGCCGCGTAAAGAGCGCGCTCGCTCAAGGGATTGTCAAGGACGATGCGCACGTTGCCTTTGCAGTGGTCGTCGCAAGCCGACAGCAATCCGCCCAGCAAGATGCCGGCCAGAATTGTCAGTAGGTGTTGGGGCAGGGTTTTCATGTGAACAAATAAATTAATTACAAATCGAGTTTGGCACCGGGCTGCAGCGTATAACACTGACCACGGTAATAAACTTTGCCCAAACCACCCGGGCTGCTGATGCTCAAATGTTGGGTGTCCATCTTAAGCTGAATCTCGCCGTAAGGTGTCGGAACGCTGCCTTCCATCCACTCCATGCCGCCTAAAACAGGACGCGCTTCCCAAGTTTCATAGCCGGGCGAAGTGGGCTGTACGCCTAAATAATAGCGGCCCAACAGATAGATGGGACTGGCTCCCCAAGCATGGCACAAGCTTTTGCCGTAGGGCCGTCCGTACATGGAGAGAATGTCGCGACCTTCTTCCTGGGGAATGTATTTTTCCCAAAAAGAAGTAGCACCTTTCTCGAGCATGCCGCCCCAATAGGCCTTCATTTCCTGCATCACGCTGTCCTGTTTGCCCAGCATACACAGGGCTTCCAGTTCGTAGAAACGCATATAGGGTGTGGTGATGGCCGGCACTTCTCTGTTGAAGATGACCGACTGTGCTACGCTTTCTTTCTTTCTGTCACTCAGTAAGTTGTACATGATGGCGAACATATTGGCGTAGCGGAACACTGCTTGGCTTTGCTTGCCGTTGATGCGGTTGTGTACCAAGGCTTGCTTTTCTTCGTTCCAGAACGCGGGCAAAAGTTTGGCGGCCAGATTGTCGGCCAAAGTCCGGTATTTTTGGGCGTCATCGGTTTTGTCCAATACGCCGGCCACGCCGGCCATGGCTTTGAGTGACTGACAGAACAACACCTGTTCAAAGGCCAGCTGCCCCGTCTTGTCCATAGGCTGGTCGGCCCAGTCGACAAATACCCAGTCGCCGCTGAGCCCCTGCACCATACCTTCGGCATCGGTGCGGCCCAAAACATAGTCCATCATGTCGCACATGGAAGGATAAATCTGGCTCAGAAAAGCGCGGTCGCCGCTGTAAAGATAGTAGTCGGCTATGCTGATGAACCAGTAGAAGGTGTAGTCCATAATGGTGTTGATATGGCTGGTAATGGGAGCTTTGCCTGCCAGTAGCCAAATGGTACGCTTCACGCAGTCGTTGTCGTTGAACAGATAATAGTTCATCAGGTAGCTCTGCGCGGCATCGCCGCTCCATACCCAACGGTCGCGTTTGATGCCGTCGATGAAGAACTCGCGCGTGGTCAGTTCCAGCGTGTAATCGCCGATGTCCCACATACGGTTGATGAGAGCGTCGTTGCAGCGGAAGCGCCCGGGCCTGTGCAGGGGCAGGTATTCGTAGTCCATGCAGAGCCCATCGACCTGTACGTCCGCTTCGCAGCAAAGATGCACAAAACGGAAGGCTTTGCTGAGCGCCATGTTGTGGCTGGCATCTTGCAGGCTTTGCGTCTTGCCCGTAGAAAGGTCCGTTACTTCGTCGCCCTTTATCAGCAGACGGTCGTAGGTTTCGCAACAGTCGTGGTCGAGGGCTTCCTCGCGGCTTTCACCATAATAAAGGCTGATGCTGCCATGGCCTTTGATGCCTTGCAGGACGGCATATCCGAAGGTCTCTTTACCGAAATCGTAGAGACGGCCGCCGGCCAACTGCTCGCAGGCAACGGCCTGCTCGCGTCGGCGTTCCAGACGAAAATCCGAGGGCTTGGCTTCAGCGCTGTTGAAGTTCCAGTATCCCACCTGACGGTAGTCTGTGGCCGAAGTGTCCGAGGCTTTGCCGCTTTCGTCTATCCATTCCTTGTCTTCGAAAGTGACTTTCCACGTAGCGTCCGTGCCGAAACTTTCGCCTTGCAGGAAAAGGCAGGGCGGAGTAGCCTGGTGGTGCACCTTGACGTTGATTTTGTGCTTGCCGGCGGCCAAAGTGAATGCCTTGGGCATACCGAAAAGCATCTTGCCGTCTATTTTGACATTGTAATCACCTTCGGCTTCGAGACGGATTTGCTCGTCCTTTGTCAGTTCGACCTCGGTCGAGAATTCCACCGTCACATAGTGGCTGTCCTGTTTCCAAAATGGCGGAAAATAGGCGCCACGGTCGGTGCGGCGATTGTTCATGCGGTTGCCGAGCCAGATTTCGTAATCGCCCGGGAACCATATCCAAGTGGCGGGTTTAGAAGTCTTCGCCATAGCGCTCGCGGGTAATCTGATCCAGCGTCTTGCCTTGGGTCTTGGGAGCGCCGATGGCACCCACTACCAGCGAAATGAACAGCAGGCCCATCATCAGGTAGGCTGCCAGCTGGAAGCCCTGGCCGTTTTCGCCGTAGATGTAAACGAAGCACAG
>CAYRHC010000207.1:2443-3274 GCA_964423935.1 uncultured Bacteroidales bacterium
TCCCCAAAGGGCGCAGATACCGCGTACCAGGAAGAACATGATACCTTGAGCGGCTTCGCGGTATTTGGCTGGGAAGAGCTCGGAGGCCCACAGTGCGTAGAAAGCCTGCACGGAAATACCGCCTTGTACGGCCCAAAGAACGGTGAAGATAATCAGACCCGTCATGTTGCTGACACCGACAAAGGCAACCATCACCCAAGCGGCAATGGCAATGACCAGACCGGTGATGTAGAGTATGCGGTGAGGCACTCTGTCGACAATAAGCGAGAAGAAGAAGGTGGTGATGATGACGATGGCCCAGTTGCCGGCCGAGAACATATTGGCATCGGCGTTGGAAAGGCCGCCGGCGGTCTCGTAAATATGCGGCTGGAAGAAGCCCATCACAGAGGCCACCATATTCCAGGTAAGGTAGATACCGGCCAGGAAGCAGATGGTGCGGACGTTAATCTTGTTGGTGAACAGCGAACCGAAAGACGAGAAAACACCTTTCTTTTGGGCGGCGTTCCCTTGATCGGCAGCTTTGGCTGCGGTCCATTCCTTGGATTCGTCCAAACGGCGTTGCAGTATCCAAGCCAATAACGCTACTAAAAAGAGCGAGAAAAAGACGATACGACTGCTCCAGACATTGAGCGCTGCACCACTGATGGCTGCACCGCCTATCCACTTGGCAATGCTCTCGGTAATGCCGAACGCGATGCCTTCAGGAGCGAAGAGCATGCCCAGTACCAGAATGACAAAGGGTCCGACACCCCAAGCCATCTGCGAAATGGCGATGTTACGTCCGCGCTTGGTCTGCTCGGAACTTTCGGAAATATAGGTCCAAGAGGCGGG
>CAYRHC010000208.1:0-3271 GCA_964423935.1 uncultured Bacteroidales bacterium
CGCTGCATTGAAGGGTGAAATTGCCGATTTGAACATTGACTTGAATGCCGATCTTTCCGATTTGCAGACCAAGCTGAACCTTGCCATCCAAAATGGTGACGACAACGAAGCTCGTATCCAGCTGCTGGAAACGGCCAAGACAGACATCGAAACAGCTTTGTCCAATGCCAACACTTCTATTGCCGATTTGTACACCAAGTACAATGCATTGACATCGGCTGTTGCAGCCATCGGAAAGGACAGCATCGATGCGCTCAGAACTGAAATCAACACCAAGTTCGCCGAAGCACTTGATTCTGCCGCTGTCGCCAAAACCTTGGCATATCGCAATCAGGAGACACTCGAAGCTCTCAGCCTTCAGACCGCCAATATCCAGAACAGCGTTACCGATGCGCTGGCTAAATTGGCCGCCCAGGAAAGCAAGATTACCGACACCAACGCCCGTATCGACTCAGTGGCTGGTAAACTTTCCGAAGCTGAAACCAAAATCACCAGCCTTGAAGATGCCGACAAACTCTTGAAAGCCGAGATTGACACCTTGAAAGCTAATGTAGACAGTCTTAAGACCGCCTTGGCTGAATTGGAAGAAAGAGTAACCAAAATCGAGAATCAGTTGAGCACCCGCATTTCGAGCGTGGTTATCAATGGCGCCCGCACGCCTATGTTCGGTTACTTCAACCTGCCCGTAGGCATTCGCTCCAATATGCTGGCCGCTTACTACGGCACCGCCGGTGTAGAAGGTTCTCCCAAGCCTATCAATTTCCCCAGCACCTCCAGCTACAACACCATCGTGGGTGAGCCTTTCAGCACGCTGCCCAGCGGTGTTACGGTGAAGACTTGGGAATCAGGCGACGTTATTGTCGGTGAAGAAGGCAATGCAGGCCAGCTCTACGTTACGCTGAACCCCGCCGATGTTTATACCGACAATGTTCTGGTATCGCTCAAGAACAGCATTGGTGAAGATGCCAAAATCTCACTGAGTGCGCTGGAACCCAGCACCGACAAACTGACTTTCGGTTATCTCCGTTCGGCCGAGAACGGTTTCTACAAGATGCAGGCCACTTTGGATGCCGCCGATGTTGAACAGGCAAAAATCCGCGTAGAGTTGCAAGATTTCAAGGATATCATCAACGAAGTACGCAATCTGGGCAATGGTAGCATTAGCTTGAGCAACATTATCAGTAGCACCTACAACATCCTTACCGACATCGCCGATGCCTACGCCGTTGAAGCCATTTATTTCGACGACCAGGAAGATGGTCATGATGCCGCTGACGGACACCGCGTTTATTCCGACTATACCCTGGCTGCCTTTGCCGTGAAGCCCTTGTCTTACAACTGGATTAACAAAGACCTTGGCGTTACTTCCATGCCTGGCATTGCCCGTGTAAGCAGCTTGGTAAACCAGCTCTGCAACAAGATTGTTTCGGTCAACATTCCCGATTTCAACCTGAGCGGTTTGAAGACCACCTTGGCCGGTCTTAGCTTTGCCGGCAGTATACCAGACTCCATCAAGTTCAAGGTAAGCGCTAAAGTCAATGTCGATATCAATGTCAATGTTCCTATCAGTTTGGATGTGCCTATTCCAAGCGGAACTTCCACCACAAAAGTACAAAAGACGGTAAACACGACCATAACAATCCCCGCCATCTACGCACATGATGGTGTGACAAAGTTGGCTGATGCACAGGATATCGATGTCAACATCCCGATTGACCTGGATGTTGAAATTGATCCACAAAAAGTTATTGGCAACACTATCCATGTTGAAAAGACCGTGACCGTGACTGTGCCCGTGGAAGTTCCTATCGATATGCCTATATCGATTGCATCCAGCGATGTACTCGGCGGTTTGGGTACCACGCTCGACAATATGGACACCCTTATGGGCCAGATTAACGCCATGATTGATGATGTATCTTCAACCATCAGCAACCTCGAAACGCAGAAGAATAATATCGCCAGCAACCTCGAGACCAAACTGAACAGCTATCTCGACAAAATCAACAACAAGTTCTGCTCGCTCGTCAACTCGTTGCCCGGCAAGCTGCAGCCTATCATGACTGTCTGCACCGATAACGGCTTCCAGTTGCTGAGCTCCATCAAGACGGCGCCCACCACGGTGAAGGGTACGGACATCACCTTGTTCCCCACCAGCTTGACGGCAGAATTCTTGGCTCCCGCCGCTTTGAAATATGTAGTTGTTACCGATGCTTACAACACAACTACCGGTGCCGCCCTTGCTTCTGAAGCTGAACGCGTGAATGGTGCCAACGAAGCTCTGAACACTGTATTCGACGGTGCTCCCCACACAGCCGAAGGCGAGGCCAATACGGTCGCCATCAACGGTTTGCAATCGGGCAACACTTACGAAATCACTTATTCGGCCATGGACTTCTTCGGCTATGTTGTCAATACCAAGTATTACATCAGTGTTATCGATTAAGCAGTTGAGGCTATTAACCATTTAAATTGAGAAAACTATGAAAGTGAAGAAATTTATATTGTCGTGCGTGGCTGTTTTCGCAGTATCCAGCGTTTGCGCACAGGGTCCCGACTATACGCAATGGTATGTACAGGGCCATGTTGGAGGCCAGTACACTTTGGGTGAGTCCTCTTTCGGCAAGTTGATGTCTCCCAATGTCCTTTTGGGCGGCGGTTATACCTTCAACGACCTTTACGGTGCACGTTTCAGCTTGAATGCATGGCAGAGTTGCGCCGGTCAGGCCGATCAAGCCTGGAACTGGAAATATGTGGCTCCCAGCATTGACGGTACGTTCAACATTACTAACTACTTCGGTTTCGACCAGCCCAGACTTCCCATCGACATTCTGGCTATTGCCGGTTTCGGCCTCAACATAGCTTTTGACAACGACCAAGCCGCTACCGCCAACGAAAATCTGAGAACATTCTACAGCAAGGATGGCAACTATCCCGGTGATGTGCTCGAAGATATTTGGACTGGCACCAAGGCTTTCTTGAATTTCCATTTCGGACTTGCAGGCGACTACCGCTTCAATGACAGATGGAGTGTCGGTATCGAAGTACAGAGCGTAGCCATTTCCGATAAATACAACTCCAAGAAGGGTACCAACCTCGACTGGTATTTCAATGCCACGGCAGGTGTGAAGTACTTCTTCAATGACTAACGATTTTGTCACAACCTTTTATCCAACAATCGCCGGTAGGTCTGCCGGTGGTTGTTGGATAATTTTTATCTAATCACAAACACATGAAACGCCTCTTTGCTAGTTTCTTTTTTGTCCTTTTG
>CAYRHC010000209.1:0-3271 GCA_964423935.1 uncultured Bacteroidales bacterium
GTTTGCAAAATTGGGTGAACAGCGAGGAAAATCCCGCCGAAACGGCTCCCGTTAGGGCAATACGCCACGAAAACAGACACATCACTAGCAGGCAGGGCCCGATATAGGCAAAGGTGCCGAAGCCGGTCATGAACTTGAAGAATCCGTCTAGAAAATGGGTATGCAAGGCATTGACGGCCAGATTGGTATCTCCCTTGTGGGTGAAGCAGAGCACAAAGATACAGCCGGCAAAAGCTAGAACATAGGGAATAAGCAGCCAGCGGTTATCCAGCAGTATTTTCTTTATTTTGATTCTCATGAAGCAGGTCGTTTATACTCTTGCTTTGAAGGACATATCGAGACTCTTCACCGAGTGGGTGAGTGCGCCCACCGAGATGTAGTCAACCCCGCATTCGGCGTAAGAACGCAGCGTGTCGATGGTGATACCGCCCGAAGATTCGGTTTCGTAGCGTCCGGCAATCATGTCGACGGCCTGGCGCGTAAGGGCAGGGCTGAAGTTGTCGAGCATGATGCGATGCACACCGCCCACTTCCAGCACCTGTTGCAGCTCGTCCAAGTTGCGCACTTCAATCTCAATTTTGAGGTCCTTGCCCTTGGCTTCGAGGTAACGGTGGCAACGTTCGATGGCCGCCCTGATGCCGCCTGCAAAATCGATATGGTTATCCTTGAGCAGTATCATGTCGAACAAGCCGATACGATGGTTGCTGCCACCGCCCAGTACCACGGCCTCCTTGTCGAGCAGGCGCATGCCGGGCGTGGTCTTGCGCGTGTCGATGACGCGGGTATGTAGGCCTTCCAGCAGTTTCACATAGCGTTGGGTGTTGGTGGCAATGCCGCTCATGTGCTGCATGATGTTGAGCATCAGACGCTCGGTCTGCAGGAGCGAGCGCACGCGGCCACGGGTTTCGAAAACAATGTCGCCGGGCTTCACATGGCTGCCGTCTTGAATAAAGACTTTGGTTTGTAGCTCGGGGTCGAAAGTCTTGAACACTTCCAAGGCCACCCTAACCCCGGCCACGATGCCTTCTTCCTTGATAATCAGCACCGAGCATCCCATGGCATCTTCGGGAATGCAGCACAGTGTGGTATGGTCGCCATCGCCGATGTCTTCGGCTAAGGCATTCTTGATGAATTCTTGTAAATCGTACATATTGGTCTATTGATGCTGCACACGCAGCAGGTCGTTTACGGTTTTCACCGGATTGAACGTATCGATGGGCACTTCGACGAATACCGTGTTCCAGTTGGACATGGCACCGTTCCACAGGCCGGGCAGTTCCAGCGCTTTCAGCTCTTGGCCGTTCTTCGACTTGTTGGAAATGAAGCCCGTCTTGGCATCCACGTAGCCAGGAAGGTCGAAAGCTTCGCCCTTGTAGTTCTTCAGCGCACAAACCAAATCTACCGGATTGAAGTGCGAACCTTGTTTGAACATGGCCACCTTCTCGGGATCGTTCATGTCGATTTGGGAGCTTTCAAGGATTTGCAGCGACTTGCTGCCATCGGGGTTGTATACCATAAAAGGCCCGCCGCCGGGTTCGCCTTGGTTGCGCACCATACCGCAGACACGCATGGGCCGGTTGAGCTTGCCCTTGAGGTAAACCACCAGGTCGCCGTCTTCCATGTCCTTGATGTCGTCCTTGCGCGTAAAGAGTTGTTGCTGCACAAAGCGGATGATTTCCACCAAATCGTCGTGCGAGTATTTGCCGCTGTCGAGCAGGCGCAGGTAAGCGAAGACCTTTTCCTGCAAGCTCACCAGCAGACCGGCCAGCACCTTCTTGTAATGCACCGTGCAGTCTTTCAGACGGTCGGGAACCACGTTGTCGATGTTCTTGATAAAGACGATGTCGGCCTGCAGGTCGTTCAGGTTTTCGATAAGCGCACCGTGGCCACCAGGGCGGAACAGCAGCTTGCCCTTGTCGCGGAAAGGACGGTTGGCGCTATCGGCCGCAATGGTATCGGTAGATGGTTTCTGCTCGGAGAAGCTGATATGGTAATGCACGCCGTACTGCGCTTCCAGCGGGGCTTGGCAACGGGCCACTTCGGCCTCGAAGAGCTGCCGGTGTTCGGGCGATACGGTAAAGTGCAGGTTCACTTGGTTGTGCTTGTCGCGGGTGTAGAGGGCACCTTCCACCATGTGCTCGGCCACGGCCTTGCGGCTGCCCTGGGGATAGCGGTGAAAGCTGAGCAGGCCCTTGGGCAGTGAACCGTAGCGCAGGCCTTCGTCCAGCAACAGATTGCGCACAATCTGTTTATATTCGCCCATCTCGGCCAGCTCGTGCAGCGATTTGCCTTGGTTTTTGCGGCAGACGGTGTCGAGTTCTTCGCTGAAGGCGAAGTACTCGACATGGGCGCAGAAGGTCTTTTCAAAATCGGTGGTAGGCGCCTGATAGGCCGCATCCAAAAAGGCGAAAAGGTCTTTGAACATACGGCTGGCGGCACCCGATGCCGGAACGAACTTCAGCACTTGATGCTCGGTTTGCAAATAAGCGTCCCAAGCGGCCAGCAGGCGCTGTTCTTCGTCTTGGCTGAAACGGCGTATGCCACCGCCTGCCTCGGTCGATGCCGATGCGGCTAAGGGCAGATAGGGAAAACCTGTCTCGAAGCAGCGGAGCTGTCGGGCCAGCTGTTGCAGGCTGATGCCTTTGGCGGCAATTTGTGCCAGGTCGGCATCGCTCAGCTGGAAATAGGCTTGAATAATGGCCGTGGCAACAGCCTGGGCCGACTGCTCCGAGCTGTCAATCACCAAGTCGTAGTTGGCTTCGTTGCGATAGTCTATGTCGTAGTACTCCTTAAAACGGTGGCATTCCGACTGCATGCGTTCCTGCAGACTGGCCATGGTAGAGGCAACATCCTTGTTGTCGGGCTCGTTGCTGCGCACTTTGTCGGCCAGCACGCGCTGGGCGGCCACTTGCGGGTCTACCTTGATAAACACCTTGAACGAACTCGGCACGAAATGCCAAGCCAGACGCGAATCGAGAATGAAGATGGTCTGGGGATGCCGGTCGGCTTCGATGTTGCGCAAGTGATTGTCTATGTAGTCGTCCACCTCTTTGGTAGATTCCGAGAACTTGTTCATATCCAGGGTGTTCATGCCTTTTTCGGCAGCCAGTTTGCGTTGCAGCGAGCCGGTGGAAAAGTATTCGAAACCCAATTGTTGGCAAAGAATTTTGGCCACGGAGCTCTTGCCGCTGCCAAGGTCGCCGGTGATGGAGATATGTTTCATAACGCAAGAAAAATTTTATGCCCTAATTCGTCCCAAAAGTAGGTATTT
>CAYRHC010000210.1:0-3212 GCA_964423935.1 uncultured Bacteroidales bacterium
ATTGACAAACCCATCGACGATCCGGCCGCCCTTTATCGCGAACTGCAAACGGCCATACAGCTGAAAGACAAATGCATGGCCACTTCAGGCAACTATCGCAATTACTATATCGACCAAGGACGCAAGGTGGTGCATACCATCGACCCGGCCAGCGGCTACCCGGTGCAGCACGCACTGCTAAGCGCCAGCGTAGTTGCCGACAACTGCCTCACAGCCGATGCCTTGGCCACCTCGTTTATGGTGATGGGGCTCGAACGGGCCATCGCCCTGCTTCGCACACAGCCCGACGTGTGGGCCTACTTCATTTATCGCGACCAGGAAGGCAAGCTACAGACTTGGTGTAGCCCGGCCCTGGAAGCCTCCATCATCAATTAATAAGAGATTTTCGACTCGAAAGCCGCCAATTGGGGAGCGGCTACCATCACTGTCATATCGTACATATCCAGTACCAGCGGGAACAAGGCCTGCGCCTTGAGTTGACGCACGCACTGGCGATGACGCTTGCAGGCATGCGGCCGCAAGATGATGAGCATCGTAGCCTCGGGCTTTTGGGCATCGTTGTGTTGGCGTACATAATCTTGTACATGTGCCAGCGCCTGGTCTTGTTTGGTCTGGTCCATGGCCTGCAGATTAAGGATGAACAGGTTGCGCTGGCGGCAGTGACTGAGGAAAGGGAAGTCGGGTTGCACAGCGGCGCGGAGCGCGAAGGCCGCGTACGCGGCCCCGCGCTCCGCGCGCGTGGTCACCAGTCCGGCCCCTTCGGTCATGGCAAAGTCCATGCCATAAGCCTGCATAAAATCGGGCCGCCAATAGTACAACAGCCGGAACAGCAGGCGGGCCGCCTTCTTCGACAAACTGTCGGGCACTATTTCATCGCCCAAACTGGCCTCTATATCCCAATAGCAGGCATAGGGATAACGTTCTTCTATCACTTCGGTTATCAGATCGAACACAAAGGGCGAATGCACCCCGTGTCCATGACGATGACGTGTCTGGAAAAGATATCTCCAGTAATATCGTAGTTGATACCAACTTTTCATGCCGGATTTTTTTGGAATTATCTGAACAAAAGTAAGTATTTCATCCCAAAAAGGCTATAGAATATCAAAATGTGTTTATATATTCGCCCAGAAAACCAAGCAAGCGAACTGCTATGAAAATCTACACCAAAAAGGGCGATCAGGGCCACAGTCAGCTCATCGGTGCCGTCGAAGTTCCCAAGAATCATCCTCGCCTGCAGGCCTACGGCAGCCTGGACGAACTCAACGCACATCTGGCCATGCTCAGAGCCTTGGTGAACAGCGAGCACTGCCAAGAGCACATACTGGATATTCAAAAGCACCTTTTCCGCCTGGGCATGCAGTTGGCAACCCCCACCGGCATTAAGAACGAAAACATCAAGGCACGCTATGCCGAGATTAGCGTCCTCAGTGCCGAGAAAACCGTCGATATGGAAACCGAGATAGACCTGCTCGAGGCTTCCCTGCCCGACATCAAGTGTTTCACCCTGCCCGGCGGAGGCAAGGCCAGCGCCCAATGCCATATCTGCCGCACAGTATGCCGCCGTTGCGAAAGAGACTGTGTCAGTTTGGCACAAAGCGAGGACATCGATGCCAACATTCTCCGCTATCTGAACCGACTCTCTGATTATCTGTACGTTCTGAGCCGAAAACTTTGTCTGGCCGAGGGTGATGAATGTTATTGGGACGGCAAATAATCGCTTCCCAAAAGCGAAAAAAACGGTATAAAAATTGTATTTGTTTTTTCTGTAATAAATACTACTTTTGCGCGCTTAAATCATGTGCATAAAACAATAAACTACTACTATGTATTGGACCCTTGAATTGGCCTCGAATTTGGAAGATGCACCCTGGCCTGCATCAAAGGATGAACTCATCGACTACGCAATGCGTTCCGGCGCTCCGCTTGAAGTGATCGAAAACTTGCAGGAGATTGAGGACGAAGGCGAAATCTATGAAAGCATGGAAGACCTTTGGCCTGATTACCCCAGCAACGAAGACTTCTTCTTCAACGAAGAGGAATACTAAGTCGTTTGGAGAAAATACTTATTGATTTTCAATGATTTATGAAAATGTCTGGGTAGTCCCCAGACATTTTTTTGTTTCCGGTATTGCCACAAAATCCAACCCAGCGCAATTTTCACACCAACAGTTCCATATCCACCACATCGAGCCAGCGGCCGGCTTTGTAGCCCACCTGCTCAAAAAGCGACACTTGGCGGAAACCAAGGATGGCATGAAAACCGATGCTGTGCGTATTCTCGGCGGTGATACAAGCAATGAGCGCGTGGACACCTTGTTCGCGACAAGCCGCTATAAGGTGTTGCATGAGGCGAGTACCGATGCCCTGTCCGCAGACTTTCGGTGCCAGATAGACGGTGGTTTCCAAAGTGTTGGCGTAGGCCGCGCGCTCCTTCCACGGATGGGCGTAGCAGTAACCGACTATCCTGCCCTCTTGCTCATAGACAAAATAGGGAAAGCGCGAGGAAATCTCAGCAATACGCTCGCGCATTTGCTCCGTCCCGACAGCTTCTGTTTCGAAAGATACCGTCGTGGCCAGCACATAATCCTTGTAAATAGCCGCAATTTCGGCCGCATCCTCCAAGCGAACTTTTCTGATTTCGTCCATGGCTTACTGTTTCTGATGATGGCCGGCACTTTTGGAGAAGTTCACCAGCAACACACCGCCCAGCACAGCCAGAGCAGCCAGCACTTTAGGTACACTGAGTGTATCCATGCCGATACTGATACTGATGGCAATGGCAAAAAGAGGCTGCAAATAGGAGTACAGACTCACCAGCGTGGGGCGAATGTTCTTCTGGCCCACCGGGATAAGAAAATAAGAAATAAAGGTGGCGCAGACAATCAGGAAGGCCAGTTCGAAGACGGAGCGACTGCTCATAGAGCCAAAATCGAAATGAAGCAGTTCGCCGGCAGCGAAAGGCACACTCATCAGGAAAGCGAAAAGGAAAATCCACTTCATGAAGGTGATGACGCTGTAGCGCGCGATAACCGGACGAAAAATACCCAAATAGAGCGCGAAACTAAGGCCATTGAGGATGGCCAGCACATAGCCCAACAGCGAGGAACTTTCCGGACCGCCCGAAGAGGTTTTGCTGGTAAGTATCAGAAATACAATGCCTATAAAGCTTATCATCACACCCGAAACCTTCTTGCCCGTTATGGGCTCCT
>CAYRHC010000211.1:0-3182 GCA_964423935.1 uncultured Bacteroidales bacterium
TGCACCCGCATTTCCAGCAACCCGAACTCAAGAAGTATATGGAAGACAACGGTATTGCCGTTATCGGTTTCTGTCCTATCGGTTCGCCCAACCGTCCCGAACGTGACAAAACGCCCGAAGACACGGTGCCCATCGAGGATCCGGTTATGGTGGAAATCGCCAAACGTCATCAGGTGCATCCTGCCGTTATCTGCATCAAGTGGGCCGTGCAGAACGGACAGATACCCATTCCCTTCTCGGTGAAACCCTATAAGTTTATGAGCAATCTGCGGGCTGCCGTGGAAGATCCGCTCACTGCCGAAGAAATGGAGGCTATCCGCAAAATCGACCGCAACTGCCGTTTCATCAAAGGACAGGTCTTCACCTGGCCGGGCTCTACCTGGCACGACCTTTGGGACGAAGACGGCATTATCCGTCAATAACGATTAGATACTTATTATAAGGTGTTTTTTTCAATTGAATTGAAATGAGTAAAACAATGAAAGCGGCATTTTTGCCCGGAAACAGCACGGTGGTGCTGAAAGATGTTGAAATTCCTGAACCCGGCTACGGAGAAGTCCTCATCAAGATGAAGTCGTCTACCATCTGCGGTAGCGATATCCGTGCCATTTATCGCGAACATACGGGTAAGGGCCCCGAAGGCTATCAGGACAAGATTTGTGGTCACGAACCCAGCGGACAGATTGTTAAGTGTGGTCCCGGTCTGCGTCGTTTCAAGCAAGGCGACAGGGTAGTGGTTTACCATATCTCGGGCTGTGGTGTCTGCAACGATTGCCGTCGTGGCTATATGATTAGCTGCACCAGTCCTTTCCGTCGTGCCTATGGTTGGCAACGCGACGGCGGTATGGCCGAATACTTGCTGGCCGAAGAAAAGGACTTGGTTTTGCTGCCCGATTCGTTGACCTATACCGATGGCGCCCAGATTGCCTGCGGCTTCGGTACGGTGTACGAAGGCCTTGAAAAAATAGGTGTTTGCGGTAACGATGCCGTGCTGGTCGTAGGCCTTGGCCCTGTAGGTCTCGCTACCTTGATGCTGGCCCGTGCTATGGGTGCCAACAAACTGATTGGTGTCGATACGGTGCAAGAACGTCTGAATATCGCCAAAGAAAAAGGTTTGGCCGATGTGGTGATGATTTCCGATGCCAATGCTTTGGAAAAAATCAAGGAACTCACCGGTGGTATGGGCGTTGAACGCGCTGTAGACTGCTCAGGCAATACCTATGGTCGTCAGCTGGCTGTACGCGCTACCCGCAAATGGGGTCGTATCGCCTTTATCGGCGAAGGAGGCTCTGTCGAACTTAACCCCAGTCCAGACCTTATTCACGAACAGAAAACCATCTACGGTTCTTGGGTAACCAATATCTGGCGTATGGAAGAACTGGTGGAACGCATTGTCCGCTGGGGTATCCATCCCGAAGATTTGGTAACCAACCGCTTCACGCTCGACCGCGCTTCAGAGGCCTATGCCTTGATGAACGAAGGCAAGTGTGGCAAGGTGGCTATCGTTTTCGACGAGGAAATCAAGTAAATATGCTGCGCCAGACCTTCCGTAAAACGCTGCTGACGCTTGCCATAGCCTGTGCGGGCTTATCTCAGGCCTTGTCCCAGAATCCCTATCTGCCTATGTGGGAATACATTCCCGACGGCGAACCTTATGTTTTCGACGATCCCGACCAACCCGGCCGACAGCGTGTTTACATCTATGGTTCGCACGATATGCTGATAACGGGCTATTGCGGCCGCGATTTGGTTGCTTGGTCGGCTCCTGTGGACGATTTGCGTGAATGGCGTTACGAAGGTGTCATCTTCGATACCGAAGGTCTTGGCGATGTGCTTTATGCTCCCGATGTGGCCGAGTGCGTCGATGCTTCCGGCAAAAAGTGGTATTATCTGTATCCCAACAACCAGGTGCACAAGCATCAGACGATGGTTGCCAGAAGCGATCGGCCCACGGGCCCATTCCGGGTGATTAACTGGAAAGATTCTCTCAAACGCGAGACGGTCGGCATCTTGGGTTTCGACCCTGCCGTTTTTGTCGATGACGACGGTCGCGTTTATGCCTATTGGGGCTTTCGCGAAGCCTGCATGGCCGAACTGGACCCTGCGACGATGGCTACCGTCAAGCCTGGCACCGAAATTATCAGGCGTCATGTCAATGATAGTAAGGCCAAGGGCGTTTACCGTTTCTTTGAGGCATCTTCCATGCGCAAGATTAAAGACAAATATGTCTTTATCTACAGCCGCAGTACCGGCGATGGTGAGTTCGGTCTTGGTGTTGCCAATTCCACGCTGGCCTATGCCTACGGCAATTCTCCCCTGGGACCCTTTATTTACGGCGGTACCATTATCGACATCCGTGGCCGCGATTTGGACGATTTCGGACGTCCTATGTATACCGCGGTGCCGAATGGCAACACGCATGGCAGCATTTGCGAGATTAACGGCCAATGGTGGGTGTTCTATCACCGTCAGACGGGTCTGGACGAGTATTCGCGCCAAGCAATGGTGGCTCCCGTCGAGGTGGATGTCTGTGAGGGCCCAGACGGCTATGTGCGCATCAGTGAGGGGGAATATAACTCCGAGGGCTTCTGTATAGAAGGTCTTGACCCTTTTTGTCGCTATTCGGCGGGCATTGCCTGTTACTTTACCGGCCCCAAGCCTGCCATACATAAATGGCCACGCAAGATTTATTCGGGTTCTTATGTGGCACCCGTCCGTTTGGACAGCATCCCCTTGCGGCAGCCCTATGCGCTGGCGGTGAACCATAATCCTGTTGTCAACAATACCGACAGTTCTGTTGTTGGCTACAAATACTTTAATTTCTCCAAAACTTATCATTGTCAAGGTTTGCAGCTTTCCATGAATATCGTTCCCAAAGGTTACGACGCTACCATAGATATTTATGTGAACAGCCCCTATGTCAGCCGGGGTGCCAGGAGAATCGGCCAGCTGTTTATCGACAAGGATATGCCGCAGGTCAAGACCGCGCTCTTGGCAGATGTGGCTTCTTTGGCGGAAATGTCGGGCAAAAAGGCCCTTTTCTTCATCATTCGCTCCGATACCAAGGAGCAATCTCTTTGCGATATACTCGATTTTGCCTTTGTTTCTTCCAATCGCTGATTTCCCTGCTATTTTCCAACTCATTGAAAGATAGTCAGATGCGAGATATAGGGAAAAATTTT
>CAYRHC010000212.1:0-3127 GCA_964423935.1 uncultured Bacteroidales bacterium
TTTCGTGGCAGGATACCTGGAAGCAATACATTCTGACCATCGACAGTATGGAACTTCAACTTTTGCACTACAACGAAGACCGGGTCTTTATCGACAGCGTGCTGCAGACAGGCCACTATGCCATCAGCCATTCGCCGGAATATCGCAAGGCATATCATCCGCATTACCGCATCATCGAACGGAAAATTTTCGAAAGGGAAATCAAGCCGAGGCTCTAGTTTCGAATACATTTTGCATTTTTATAAACAAAAAGTAATCGGCAATTAAAACAAAATATTTACTTTCGCACAATTTGAACTTATCCGAATCAAAAAAAGCGATATGAAAGTAATCAACCTCAGCGAACAGAGCTCCGTCATCAACAATTATTTGGCGGAAATGCGTGATCCTGAGTACCAACGCAACCGGCAACTCTTCCGCAACAACGTCAAGCGTGTAGGCGAACTCGTGGCCTACGAAATCTCCAAATCCTTCCATTACGAGCTTCGCGACATCACCACGCCTCTAGGCGTTGCCAAGATGCAGATGCCCACCGACAACGTCGTTATCGGCACCATCTTCCGCGCCGGCCTGCCCTTCCACGAAGGCTTCCTCAACGTTTTCGACCACGCCGACAACTCCTTTGTCAGTGCCTACCGCATGTACACCAACGAGGCCCACACCGAGGTTGGCGTCCATGTTGAGTACCTTGCCACTCCGGAAATCGAGAACAAGACACTTATTATCGCCGACCCGATGCTCGCCACAGGCTCCAGCATGGAATTGGCTTGGGAGGCGCTCAAATCTAGAGCCCACGGTTTGCCCCAGCACATCCACGTTGCCTGCGTCATGGCCGTACCGGAAGGCATCGAGGTAGTCAAGAAGCACTTTCCCGAAGACCGCACCACCATTTGGTGTGCCTGCATCGACGATTGCCTTAACGCTCAGAAATATATCATCCCTGGCTTTGGTGACTGCGGTGACCTTTGCTATGGAGGCAAACTTTAAACAATATGGATACGCAAAACCTTTCCCCGGCGAAGAAAACCATTGTAGGAATACAGTTTCTCTTCGTAGCCTTCGGAGCCACGGTACTAGTACCGCTGCTCATCGGAATCAACCCCGCTACGGCGCTCTTCACCGCCGGTGTCGGCACCTTCATCTTCCATTTCGTCACGGGAGGCAAAGTGCCCATCTTCCTTGGCAGTTCATTCGCCTTCATCGCCCCTATCATCGCTGCCACACAGCAGTGGGGATTGCAGGGTGCCTTGGCCGGACTGCTCAGTGTTTCACTCGTTTACTTCGTGATGAGTGCCCTCGTCAAGTGGCAAGGCAAGAAGTTGCTTGACAAGATTTTCCCACCCATCGTTATCGGTCCCACCATCATCCTTATCGGCCTTAGCCTTTCGGGCAGCGCCGTAAACATGGCCAAGACCAACTGGGCACTCGCCTTCATCTCGCTTATCACGGCCATCCTCGTGCTGATGTTTGCCAAGGGCCTGCTCAAGCTTGTTCCCGTTATCGCCGGCATTATTGTGGGTTACATCGTAGCTCTCTGCGCCGGACTCGTCGACTTTTCCGGCGTTGCCGCAGCCAAATGGATTTCCTGCCCGGTGGCCTTCGATACGCTGAAGCATTTCCAGTGGGGTCCTTTCCTCTATATGATTCCGGTAGCCATTGCTCCGGTGCTTGAACATATCGGTGACGTTTACGTGGTAAGTGCCGTTGCTGAAAAGGATTTCGTTGCTGACCCCGGTATTCACCGCACCATGCTTGGCGATGGTATTGCCTGTCTGGTTTCCGCTTGCTTGGGCGGTCCTCCAGAGACCACTTATTCAGAAGTAACGGGTGCCATGTCCATCACCAAGGTGACCAGCCCTGTGGTTATCCGCATCGCTGCCGCCACCGCCATCGTATTCTCCGTCTGCGGCAAGCTGGCAGCGCTTCTACAGAGCATTCCACAAGCCGTACTCGGAGGCATTATGTTGCTGCTTTTCGGTACCATCGCCTCGGTGGGTATCCAGAACCTTATCCAGCATAAGGTAGATTTCAACGACCAACGCAATGTCATCATCGCTTCCGTTATGCTCACCCTGGGCTTGGGTGGTGCCGTGATTTCCGCAGGCAACTTCTCCATTGGCGGTATCGGTCTGGCTGCCATTGTCGGTGTTATCCTCAACCTGGTGTTGCCCAAAACGAAAAAGGCTGAAGAAGAGCCTATAAAAGAATAACACGCACCGCCTCGTCTGTTTTTGACGTAGACAGCGTTACATTAATAGAGAGTGACTAAAAGTCGAAAGGCAGATAGTCACTCTTTTTTTATTCCTTAGACAGTCAGGATTCAGAGCAACTCATCTTGTTCTAGCATTTGCCATTCTCATTTGCTCACATTACTTTTGCTGCCTAATTAACAGATTATCCATAAAATTCTATGACACAAGACGATAAAGAGATGAACTGGAAAACCTTGAGCAGCAAATACCTGTTCCAAAAGCCATGGCTCACAGCCAGGGTCGACAAGGTGCAACTGCCCACAGGTGCCATCATCAACGAATTCTACATTTTGGAATATCCCGATTGGGTGAACACCATTGCCATCACCAAAGCGGGAGAGTTTGTTTTCGTCAGACAATATCGCCACGGTATCGGCAAAACGGTGAACGAGCTCTGTGCCGGCGTAGTTGAAGACGGTGAAGACCCCATGGATGCGGCCAAGCGCGAATTGCTCGAAGAAACCGGTTTTGGTGGCGGCACTTGGATGCCTTGGATGAAAATCACGGCCAACGCCAGCACGCAGACCAACTATACGCATTGCTTTCTGGCCACCGGTGTTGAGCGCATCGGCCAGCAGCATCTAGATAAGGGCGAGGATATCCAAGTGAAGATTTTCAGCCGGCAAGAAGTGCTGGACATGCTCCATCGCGGCGAAATCTGGCAAAGCCTGATGGCCGCCCCACTCTGGAAATACTTCGCCGAGGGAAAGTAGTCAAATATCATCCGGCTGGTAAAGTACTATCTGCGAGTCGTTGTCGGCAGGCAGGGATTGGGTGTCATTGTTTTCGGTTTTCATCATATTCTTAAGGTTACAGCATTGCAAATGTACTAATATTACTATAAACATTAAGAAATGATAGAATAAACTTGTAAA
>CAYRHC010000213.1:0-3124 GCA_964423935.1 uncultured Bacteroidales bacterium
TTGCGAGTTCTCGAGCTTAGGCGGGGGCAAGCGGAGAGCACCGCCGCGAAAAACAAGCTCTCAGCCTTTTGGGTCTTCCCCTTCAGTGCTATACCAGCTGGCGAATCAGGCTCTCTTTGTCACCGGGCAAAAGGTCGATGACGGGAATCTCTATCATGGTGTAGCAACCAGCTTGCTGCTTCAGGGCGGCACGAGCCACACCCACCAGAATCTGGGCCGTCAGGGCAGGGTTGTTGATTTTCATGTTGAACTCGAACAACTGGTTCTGCGTCTTGCCGGAAACACCCTTGCGCGTCATGTTCACACCATGGCCCATATCCTTGATGGTCTTGATGTCATCCACCTGCATAACGTGCGTTTCGTCGTGGGCGAAATACTCGTCGGCCTTGATGGCGGCGGCCACATCTTCGAAACGATAACCGTCTTTAAGCTCGATGTAGACCATGCGGCGATGAATGCCTGTGCCCAAAGGAATGGTCATGGAAAGGGCATCCTTGACACCTTCGATGGCGCGCGCGGCCACACTGTGACCCATGCTCATGCCCGGGCCGAAATTGGTGTAGGTAAGGCCCTTGGGAGCGGCAGCCTGCATCAGTGCACGTACAATGGAGTCGCTGCCCGGATCCCAGCCGGCCGATATGATGGAAACCGCTTTGTGCTCTTTGGCGCAAGCGTCCAGGCGTTGTTTCAATTGCCAAATGTCGGTATGGATATCGAAACTGTCAACCGTATTGATACCCATAGACAGGTATTTGAGGGCATTTTCCTCCACTTTGCGCGAAGGCGTTGCCAGAATAGCCACATCGACCGGACCCAATTCTTTGATGTCGGTAACGACGGGGATATGTGTCAGTTCAAGGTCTTTTTCTGCAGGTAATGCTCTTCTGACGACACCTGCAATTTCGAAATCGGGAGCCGTTTGCAAGGCTTCCACCACGTACTTTCCAATGTTGCCATAACCGATGATGGCAGCTCTGAGTTTTTTCATCTTAGGTTTTGTTTTAAATGACGGCGCAAAAGTAGGCCAAAAAACAAAACCAAGAAGGTCTGACGATGTCAATTATTGTTTAGAAGCCTCTTTTTTTTGCTTGCGCATGTACAAGATGATGAACAGCGCTTCGACGGTCACGGCAAGGAGGAGGATGGAGAACCCGGCCCAGAAGGGCGAACTGAATCTTTGGCAGGCAATGCAAACCATTACCACCAGGGCGTTGAAGCAGACCTCGAACAGGCAAATGCCTGGATGGTCCCAACCCAGGCCCAGCAGACGGTGATGCAGATGACGTTTGTCGGCCACGAACGGCGACTGATGGCAGTACAGCCGAATGCCCACCACGGTAATAAGGTCCATAATGGGCACCACCAAAATGGCAAAGACCAGACAGCCGGGGTAGGCAATGGCCAGCCAATCTTCAATGATAACGGGGCTATTGGCCAGACTGATGCCGAAAATAGCCAGAAAAACGCCTATCAACATAGACCCCATATCGCCCATAAAAATCTTGGCTTTGCCGAAATTGAAGATAAGAAAGCCCAGAATAGCACCGCTCAAAGCCAAGGCCGTGATGCCGTAAGAATAATGTCCCATCCACATGAACAGGAAGGCGAAAACCAGCGAGCAGAACAGACCGATGCTGCCGGCCAGCCCGTCGATACCGTCGATAAAGTTGAAAGCATTGATGAAGCCGACGATAAAGATGAACGAGAAAAGGATATTGACGATTTCCTTCAGTAGGGTGTTGGCTTGGAATATGGGAATATGCACGAAATGCACTTGTCCGACAAAGACGATGATGGCGGCGATGATAAACTGGAACAGCAGCCTGGAATAGGGCGATGCCGGCACCAAATCGTCGCGGAAGGCGATAAAGAACAAGAGAACCGAGGCCGCCGCCAAACTGCCTAGCTCGCGCGAGTCGCAGACAATCTGGAAAAGCAGGATGCAAAAGAAAAAGCCCAAGAAAATGCCTATGCCGCCCAAATTGGAAATGTCGCGCGTATGAATCTTGCGCTCCTCGGTATGGTCGTCGAACAGGGAACGCTTGGTAGCCACCTTGATGATGCTGGGCATCGAGATGCTAGTGACAATAAAAGCCGTAAAGAAGATGAGTAGAGCTTTCAGCAGCATAGGCAAAACAATTGGTCGTTATTTCCAATAACGAAACAAGACGCAGATTATTGCTTTTGGTTACTGATTTTTCAGAAAAAATTAGCGGCCTTGTAAGAGGCTGGCTTTTTATTCCGTTATCGTCACCGCCATCAGCCCGATAACGCTTTCTATGGTATTGGCTTCCAGACTGATGGACTTGATGGGCTTGTCGGGCTGCAAGGGTAGGTCCAGCATCATGGCGGCACCACCCGGAATGGCGCGGCCCGTGCTGTATTCTACGCCCTTCAGCTGCAAGTCTTGCTCTAAGTTTCTGGTGGCCAGGCCTGTAGATAATTGTACGCGGTAGGGACGAGGCTCTTTGAGACGGAACGACAGGCCGTCCACATAGAAATCCTGTTCAACGGGTGCCCAAGTTTCGGGGTTCACCAAAAGGAGCGAATCCTGGCTGCCATCGCTATAATGCACCCGCACGATGCCGTTGGCCAAATGACACTGCTGGTGATTGGTGCTGCCCGCCATCAGCAGGTAGGCGTGGGTGCCGCTGATGCCGTCCAGGGCAACGCTGGTTTGGGTTGGGTAGTTGTCCCATTGCGAAACGAAGAGCGTATTGGCGGCCAGCGAGTCTTGGGAGATATCGAAGGTGATGCCTTGTGGCATATGGAAAAATCCTTGGCTGTCGGCCTTTTGACGCAAACCGCCGGCGTCGATTTCGGGCAAGGTCTTGGGCACGCACCATTCGCCATAACCCTGGCTGGGAAGCTGCAAAGAAGTGGACTGAGCGCGTGGGCTCATGTATTTGCCGTAAGCGAAAATGTCGTCGATGCGGTCGTTGTAGTAGGCTTTGAGGTCGATGTGCCTTTGGACGCTTGCGTCAAAGGGCAGCTGCCAGCAACGCAAGGTCTGCGAAGCCAGCACTCGGTCTTTGTCGCGAAGCTCCACAAGATTGCTGCCGTGCTGAGCTCCTTCGAGAACGCTCGTCGGGCTGAGGCTGTTGGCTGGCAGCTGCAAGGTACT
>CAYRHC010000214.1:0-3117 GCA_964423935.1 uncultured Bacteroidales bacterium
CTGGTAAGGGAGTGCTTATTTTGGACAATCTCGACCAAGCCATCGATGAACTCAAATCCATGCTCGACGGCAAGTTCGGCAGTGCCAGTCAGACCGTGCTTATCGAAGAATTCCTTTCGGGCATTGAGTGTTCCGTATTCGTTGTTACCGATGGCAAACACTACCGCATTCTCCCAGAAGCCAAAGACTACAAACGCATAGGCGAAGGCAATGTTGGCCTAAACACCGGCGGTATGGGTGCCGTTTCACCCGTTCCTTTTGCCAATGCCACTTTTATGAAGAAGGTGGAAGACCGCATTATCCGTCCCACCGTCGAAGGGCTGGCCAGCGAAGGCATCGACTATAAAGGCTTCATTTTCTTCGGGCTTATCGAAGTCGGTATGGAACCGTACGTCATCGAATACAACGCACGTATGGGTGACCCCGAAACCGAAGTGGTGATGTTGCGCCTGCAGTCTGATATCGTCGATTTGTTCGAAGGTATCGCCCAAGGCAATCTCGACAGCAAAGAAGTGGTTTTCGACCCCAGAACCGCCGTTACGGTGATGATGGTTTCCGGCGGCTATCCTGAGGCATACGAAAAAGGCAAGCCCATTAGCGGACTAGACCGGGTAGAAGACAGCATCGTGTTCCATGCCGGCACTATCTTGAAAGACGGACAGACCCTGACGGCCGGCGGCCGCGTGCTTAGCGTCAGCTCTTACGGCACAGACAAGACCGCCGCATTGGCCCAGTCTTACAAAAACGTCGAGAAGATTCATTTCGACGGTGCCTATTACCGTCGCGATATCGGGTTCGACCTCTAACAGACTTTTCGCCACCCAACATCATGGCTCACAGACTTACACGCAGCAACTGGATTTGGCAACTCAGCTTCCTATTTTTTCTGCTGAGCACCTGTTGCTTTGCCATTTTTCGTGCGCAGCTTCTTTGGTGGCAAATTTTGCTGCATATCGTATTGGTGGGCGGCAATGTAGTGCTGCTCCAGATGATGACCAAGCAATACGAACTTTTAGGCAGCCTAAGTTCCTTGCCGGCAGTCATTTATCTGCTGTTTCACGCCTTCTGTCCGACTTTCGTCTATGAACCGCAGGCTTACGCAGCCTCCATCTGCCTGCTATTCTCCTGCATGAATGTTTTCGACTGCTACCACAAGAACGAGTGTCGGGTTAATGTCTTCAACGCTTTCTTCTTTTTGGGCATAGCCGCCCTATTCATGCCTGGACTTTTGGTGCTGATTCCCGTTTTCTGGATCACCTTCAACATCATCAACGCACTGAATATCAGAAGGATATTCGCTTCACTATTAGCGCTTTTCACCATAGCGCTTTGCGTGTTCTGCTATGTTTTCTGTTTCAACCAGCAAGAAGCCCTGTTCCTCTATCTGAACCATTGCCTCGAGAGTTACTACGCCCGTATCTACATTAGGAATGAAGAATGGATTTTTCTGGGTATGCTCGTGGTGATGTCAGCTTTTGGCATAGTTCATTTTCTGAGCAACGGGCATCGCATCCGCAGCAACAGTACCAGACTGTTCAACCATTTTCTGTTGATTTTTGGACTTTGCTGCGCCGCTATGATGATTATCCACTCCCCACTACGCCAGCAATACCTTATCGTGGCAAGCTTGCCTTTTTCGGTGATAACGGGTATGTACTTCAACGACACCGACAAGCTTTTCAGCAGCATACTGGCTGTGCTGTCTCTGCTGGTAGGGTTGGGCTACGGTCTACACAGCTTCCTTATTTAACCCGAATAACCAGACGCTCACTGGCACTTTCCTGATGCAGCCGGTTGCAAGTGCTTACATGATAGACCCACTGTCCCGTATGTGGATGGGACGGAAAGGCGAAACGGTTCTCACCTCTAACGATACCAACGATGGCGCGTGCATCATTCAAGTTCTCGTCACTGCCTAACGGGAAACGGTAAATAACGTGGTAAGCGGCCCGCTTTTCCTGCCGACGCGAGCGCACGTCTTTCCAAACAAGTTGCGCACCCTGTTCTAAATCGTAGTTAACATCTAACGCATACACCGGTTCTGGCACCAAAGTACTGTCGCGATTGTCGGCGGGCAGTAGAGCCGGATAGGCATACCAATACTGGCGCAGACTGTCGCAAACTGAACCCAGATTGTTTTCCAAATCGTAGGCGGGGAAAAAACAGGCTCCTTGCACATGTGTTTGGGCGCGCAACTGCTCCATTTTCGGTGTCAACTGCCTGGCCTTCATACTGCGAGCAACATCCTGTCCTATATACAGCGCCGTGCCGTAAGCATGCGCATTCCACCACGAAAGCAAGGTAGAATAGTCGGCCAATGTATGGCCTATTTCCCAATAGAGTTGAGGAATGCAATAGTCTATCCATCCTTCGCGCATCCAAGTGAGCGCATCCGCATAGAGGTCGTCATAGTTGCTAAGACCATTGGTCTGACTGCCATCGGGGTCTTGTTTCAGATTGCGGTGGATACCGAAGGGGCTGATGCCAAAGCTGAGCCAAGGTTTTTCCTCTTGGATAAGTTCGTGCAGCGAGCGCACCAGCGTGTTGACATTCGCTCTGCGCCAATCGGCCTTTTGCGAAGCGTTGAAACCTTGCGCAGGGCCGTATTTGGCAAATGATTTGTCATCGTTGAAAGTCTGGCCGGCTATGGGATAAGGATAGAAATAATCGTCCATGTGGATACCGTCGATATCGTAGTGACGAACCAAATCGCGTACCACCTTAAGAATGTGCTTCTGCGACTCGGGTAGCCCGGGGTCGAGCCAGAGGCTATTGCCATAACGCAGCATCAGATGACGGTTGCGACGGATAAAGGGTTCGCGCCAGTCACTTTCCTTGAGTGTCAACTTAACACGATAAGGATTAATCCAGGCATGAATGTCCATATTGCGCCGATGGCAGGCCTCGATGATGTAGAAGAGCGGGTCCCACCCGGGATTCTTACCCTGTTTGCCTGTGATGAAACAGCTCCAGGGTTCGTAGGCCGACTTGTACCAAGCATCGCACTGGGGACGCACTTGAAACAATACCACGTTGATGCCGGTGCACTGCAAACTGTCGAGCAACGACTCGAAGTAGAGTTGCATCTGGTACTGGTTCATCCGGGCATACTTGCTT
>CAYRHC010000215.1:0-3093 GCA_964423935.1 uncultured Bacteroidales bacterium
CTGCATCTTCCTGGAGAAACATTTGCCCAAGGCCTGGCTCGACAAGCTCGATAACAGAGCCAAAAAGCAGCCCGACAACGGCCGTAAAAAAAGCACCGGTCTGTCGTACGACTGGGTGATGCTTTTGCGAGAATACACGATCAACCTGCTGCTGATGCTTATCATCGACCTGGGTATCGTGATGCTGTCACTTAAGTTCCTAGAGCCTTTCTTGGCCAGCCAAATACAGAATCCGCTCTTGGCAGGCGGCCTTTGCAGTGTGATTACCATAGTGGTGATGTCACCTTTCCTCAAGGGTATGGTGAGCAACCGACGCAAGACCTCGGGTCATATGATGAACCTCTGGACACGCCATTCCTACAATCGTATCGTGCTGATTTCCTTGACGGTGCTGCGTATCGTTTTTGCTGTGTCGTTGGTGGTTTATGTTATGGTGCATTGTCTGTCGCTTTCGCTGTGGATACTTATACCTGTCGCCATCATCATGGTGCTCTTTATCTTGAAGTCGAAATCGCTTATGCGCCATTATTGGAAAATGGAGTCGGCCTTCGTCATCAATTTGAACGAACGTCAGATGGAGGAAAATATCCAGCGCGTGCACGAACGGCAGGGTATACGTCAGAGCGACGATATGGGCGAGGCTTCTTGGCTCGACCGCATCTTATATGCCTATAGCATGAAGGTGGGTGCCAATTCTGAGCTGATAGGCAAGAGTTTGGAAGAAATCAACTTACCGACCCTCTACAACTTGATGGTTATCCGTGTCTGCACCGCCAAAGATAACGTGGTGAACATTCCCGGCCGCGATTACGTGGTTCAAGCAGGAGATGTGCTTACTTTGGCCGGTCCGAACAAGACGATGGGCCTGCTCAACAACGCCGCCTACGATTTTAGTTTCGTGCGCGATTCTTTGCAGACGTTGCACCAGTTCTCGCACAACGAGATGAACAGTACGGCTTCGCATAAGCATCTGTGCTGCACGGGCTTCCCTGTATCGGAGAAGTCGCCGGTGGCCAACAAGACCCTGAAAGAAGCGCAGATAGGGCGTAATCAGAAGTGCTTGGTGCTGGGCGTTGAGCGTAAAAACAACCTCTCGACCAATCTCCATTCTTCATTCCAGATTCTGCCCGACGATGTCATCTGGGTGCTGGGCGAGGAGTCCTTTGTGTCCAAGCTGATCTCCGTCAATGTTTACGGTTTGTAAGAGTGCTATCTGAGCGGGCTGTTTTTTTCACACCTCCTCAATCTTAGCAAGGTAAATCCCTAACGCTCCCTGTCATTCGTGGCGGGGAGCGTTTTTTTTTGTGTGGGATCGCTTTGTGTGGGATCGCTTTTTGTGGGAGCTCTTTTTGTGAGAGCTCTTTTTGTGGATTCCGCAGAAACATCCAAAACAGTCAGTAAATGCCTGAAAACAAGCGGAAAACCATCAAAATGAGCGGTTTTTGACGCGCTGAGAATGCGATATTCTTCTGCGCACTACCCGATGTAGGCATTTACGAGAAGCACGTGGGCTTTCTCATCTGGCTTATTGAGCGAATTTACTACGGTGTGCCAATTTTGTAAATCTCAGGGCTAAACCTTGGCCAGTCTAGGTCAGTCTTGGCCAGTCTAGGTCAGTCTTGGCCGTCTAGGTCCAGTCTTGGTCTTCCTTGGACAAGCCTTGGCAACCACCTCCTGCGCTAACATTTTCGTACATAGGCAGCATAGTTTCCCCTTATGTGGACAAAAATCTATCATCTAAAAGAATGTTAATGCTCAAAATGAGCCTTCGAGCAGAAACTGCAAAACTATGCGCCAGGCTGCAAGTGATGAAAATTCAGAAAACGCATGCAGAAAAGTATAGGCGATGAAATTTAAATAATTAAACCGATGCTGCATGAAAGATAAATGGAATAGCAAAATCTGAATTCTATAATCTAATTGTGAAAGTAGGATTTGAAAGATTGAATAGGGTAGTAGACTGTCGTAAAATCAAGCTGCGAAAGGGCCTTAGGTAGGTACTGGAGAAATGAATGGGCAAATCTTTGGTTTTTAGAATGCTGATGCCTATGTGAAACCCTTCCTATAAACATTTGTCGCCACAGTTGTCGACAGGCTTGGCTAAAATCTAATGAAATACATGAGTTACGAATATCTAAATCTCTGATATTTAATAAAATATCATTGAATGTATTCGCGAAGAGTTAACCTTGAGGCAATTTATAAACCCGATTGCGGCATTTAGATAACAAAATCAATATATATGAATTGGCCATAGTATACAACAGTTTTGTGAATTGTAATAATTAAACCGAAAGCAGCGGATTACAAAAATTAATTGTTCCCGTATCTAAATTTGTTTATATTTGTCAAGTTCTTGATTGCATAAATACAAGCCAAAAAATGAAGGATCGTATACGACAACTCATGGAAATGGACGGTTTGAACGCCGCAGAATTCTCAAAAAAGGTTAAAATCAATAGCTCCGTTGTCTCCAATATTCTTAATGCCAAGAACCAACCGAGCTTCGATGCGGTGCAAAAAATCATCGATGCCTACCCCGAAGTCAATGTGACCTGGTTAATGACTGGTCGCGGTGCTATGCTGGCATCGGATGAAACTACTTCATCGCCTGATGAAAATACTGAACAAGAGCAAGTTACGCTGTTCTCATCAATCGAAAACGAAGAAAAATCGGCTCCAAAACCACTCGCACAGGCTTCTGAGAATGCAAAATTTCGCAATACATCACGGTCTGGTGGCGTTTATGCCAAGGAGAATAAGGAAAAAAAATCTGAGACCGCCCCATCCGCGGCTCCACGAATCAAGAAAATCATCGTCATCTACGACAACAACAGCTTCGAGGAGTTCTGTCTGCAATAGTGAGTGCGAAATCATTTAGCGCATGAAACCATGCATTATCTGTCGCATGATGGCGTCGTTGGACGGTTGCATCGACGGTATGGGCGACACGGTCTGGATGTGTCACGAAATGTAGTGTCAAAAACTTATCTTTCCTTTACCGTTAGCCAGTCGAGAGCGTATATTTGCTTGATGCCGTCGTGGAAGCAGACGGGGTCGTTGTCCAAAGTTATGAGGTACTTCGGGAAGCTG
>CAYRHC010000216.1:0-3067 GCA_964423935.1 uncultured Bacteroidales bacterium
AACTTGAACAAGGGCGAAAGATACTACCGAAAGAAATAATTATCAAGAAAAAAAATACTTACCTTCGCCGGCAGATTATGAAGGCCGTCAAGGCCGAACAAGCATATGAAAAAAGCCGATATCGCAGAGCTCTACCAGCTCTTTCTCCGCCACCCCAGCGTCTGCACCGACAGCCGCCACTGCATTCCCGACAGTCTGTTTTTTGCCCTCAAGGGCGAAAACTTCAACGGCAACAAGTTTGCCTTGGCCGCCATTCAGACCGGTTGCGCCTATGCCATCGTGGACGAGGAAGCATATGCTACCGACAAACGCATCATATTGGTAGACAATGTATTGGAAAGCTTGCAAGGACTGGCTCGACATCATCGCCTGCAGTTTCCGTCGCTGAAGGTTATCGGCATTACCGGCACCAACGGCAAAACCACCACCAAAGAGCTGACGGCCGCTGTGCTGTCGCAGCAATTCAAAGTGCTCTACACGCAGGGCAACCTGAACAACCACATCGGGGTACCCTTGACGCTGCTGAACCTGCGAGCCGAACACGATATGGCCATCGTCGAGATGGGCGCCAGCCACCCGGGCGAAATTGCCGAGCTGGTGGAACTGGTCTGCCCCGATTACGGGCTTATCACCAATGTGGGCAAAGCGCATTTGGAAGGCTTCGGTTCGTTTCAGGGCGTTATCGATACCAAAACCGCGCTCTACCGCTATTTGCAGGCCCATGACGGGTGCGTCTTCTATCAGTCGGGAAACGAAATTCTGGCCCCGCTGGCCCGTCAAGGCCGCAGCGTAGCTTATGTTGAAGGTCATTGCCTGGAAGGCCAGGCCTACGCCCAGTTGCAGTGGCAAGGCAAGCAGGGCAGACATCTGGCCTGCACGCAGCTTATCGGCGCTTACAATCAGGACAATTTGCTTGCCGCCGCCACCATCGGATTGTATTTCGGTGTGAACGAAGATGACATCAACCGGGCACTCGAAGCCTATCAGCCCAGCAACAACCGTTCCCAGTGGATGCAGACGGCCCGCAACCGCCTTATTGTCGATGCTTACAACGCCAACCCAAGCAGCATGAACGTGGCGCTGGACAATTTTCTGAATCTCAGCGCTCCCAAGCGCGCAGTCATATTGGGAGCCATGCGCGAACTGGGTGCCTACAGCCTCGAAGAGCATCAGAACATCCTGCGCAAGCTCTGCCGCCAGCCGCTAGCTTTTATCTATCTTGTCGGAGAAGAATTCCATGAGGCTTACGAGCGACTGCCCCGGGAAGAACTTTTGCAGAACCAAGACAACATTTTCTTTTTCAGCAAGATGGAAGATTGCCGTGCCTGTCTGGAAGCACACCAAGTCCAAGATTGCCTGATACTGGTCAAAGGTTCGCACTCCAACCACCTGGAACGACTCATAGATTTACTGTAGTATTGCAACTGTCGTTTCTTCTCATTAACTTTGCCGCGAATTTTTATGCCCTTATATGTTAAGTGACCTAAGCTCGGCGGACCCTGATGCCGCCAACCAAATTTTATCCACCGTTACAGAACCCGAAGGCGCCTTATCGCTGCTGATAATCTACGCGCTGATTGCCCTTTGCATTTCTTTTTTGTGCTCACTGCTTGAAGCCACTTTGCTGTCTACTCCCATCACCTTTGCCAATATGCTGGAGGAACAGGGGGCCAAGGGCGCGGCAAGGCTGAAATCTCTCAAAACCAATATCGACAGGCCGCTCAGCGCCATCCTTATACTCAACACCATCGCCAATACTGCCGGTGCTTCGCTGGTAGGTTCGCAAGCGGGCATGCTGTTCAACAGCACCGGTGTGGGTATCGTTTCCGGTCTCTTCACGCTATTGGTACTTACCTTCAGCGAAATCATCCCCAAAACCATAGGATCCACTTACTGGAGAAGCCTGGCCCTTCCGGCCTCGCGCGTTATCAAGGCTTTGATTTTCATCACCTGGCCCTTGGTTTGGCTGGTTGAAAAGTTGACCCACCTTATTTCCAAGCACGGCGATGCCAACTCGATAAGCCGCGAAGAAGTGGCCGCCATCGTCAGCACCGGCACCGAAGAAGGTGTTATCGAAAAGGACGAGAACCGCATGATACAGAGCCTGCTGAAGCTCGACAGCGTGACGGCCTACGAAATCATGACGCCTTCGAGCGTGGTCACCATGGCTGAGGCTTCCGAAACCATCCGCGATTTCTACAAAAGCGAAGAGCACTTGAAATTCTCGCGTATTCCCCTCTACGAAGAGGAGAACGATGATTTCATCATAGGTTACGTGCTCAAACAGGAAATACTTGAAAAGATGGCCGAAGACAAATTCACCATCAAACTCAAGGAGCTGTCGCGTCCCATTCTTTCCTTCAATGAAGACGAACCGGTATCGAACATCATGGAGCAGTTCTTGGGCAAAAAGGAACATATAGCGGTCATCATTGACGACTTCGGTGCGGCCCGCGGTATCGTTACGCTGGAAGATGTTATCGAGACCATGCTTGGCCTTGAAATCGTGGACGAAAAGGACGAAGTGGTGGACATGCAGCAACTGGCCAAAGACCGTTGGCGCAAAGTTCAAGAGAAAGTGTCCAAGGAATAGAACTTATAGTTCGAAATCGAGATACGGCCCCAAGCGATGCAAATCCTTGGGGCTGAATTCGTCTAAAAAGGACAGCGATTCCAGATTCTTCAGCCGGCCGCCTTCTTCGCGGAGACGTACCAATGCCACGGCCTGTTCGTAGCTGATATAGGGATGGCGCAACAGGCTTTTCACGCCGGCCTTGTTTACTGCCATACGTCTGATGGCGGGCTTTTTTTCGATGAAGGCACAGGCCTTCAAGGCAGTCAGGTTCTCGCTGTGCAATCCTTCTATTTCCGAGAGTTGGTCTACCGACACGAAACCGCCGAGCGAGTGGCGGTACTGCAGGATTTTCCGGGCGGTATAGGCACCGATGCCGAGAACAGCCATCAGTTGGACGGAATCGGCCGTGTTCAGGTTCAAGGCCGCCTGTGAAATGGTTCGGGCGGTATGGCACGAGGCAGCGGTGGAGGAAGTGGCGTTGCGCGAAGCGGC
>CAYRHC010000217.1:0-3028 GCA_964423935.1 uncultured Bacteroidales bacterium
GAATTGGCCGAACGCATCGACAAGGCCGAACGCCTGCCCCGCCGCATCGATTTTAGGGACGCACCCGAAATGGTGTTGCGCGGCACTTGCATCGGGGTGCAGAAAACCTATATTCTGCCAGGACGCAAAGTCTACGAGTATCCTTACACCGAAGCCGAATTCCCTTGGTTTTACGACAAGGAGTTGTGGATTGACTATCTGGATATGTTGGTAGACAACCGCATGAACTCGCTGTACCTGTGGAACGGGCATCCTTTCGCCTCTTTGGTGAAACTGCCCGACTATCCTTATGCCTTGGAAGTGAGTGAGGAGGATTTCCGCAAGAACGAGGAGATGTTCTCTTTTATCACCAAGGAAGCCAACAAACGCGGCATTTGGGTGATACAGATGTTCTACAATATTCTGGTATCCAAGCCATTTGCCGAACATCACGGCATTCCTACGCAAAGCCGTCAGGTGGAGATAACACCTCTGCTGTCGGACTATACGCGCAAATCGGTGCAGGCCTTTATCGAGAAATATCCCAATGTAGGTCTGCTGGTATGTCTGGGTGAGGCCATGAATACCTGGCAAGACGATGTTGACTGGTTTACGCAAACCATCATTCCGGGTGTGAAGGACGGACTTAAAGCCCTAGGTATCAACCAGGAACCGCCCATTGTGCTGCGCGCCCACGACACCAACTGCGAAATGGTGATGGAAGCCGCCCTGCCTTTGTACAAGAATCTGTACACAATGAACAAATACAACGGCGAATCGCTTTGCACCTACGAGCCGCGCGGCCCCTGGGCGCAGACGCACCGCAACCTGAGCCAGCTGGGCAGCGTACACGTAGCCAACGTTCACATTCTGGCCAACTTGGAGCCTTTCCGTTACGGTTCGCCCGACTTTATCCAAAAATGCGTGCAGGCTATGCACCGGATACACGGAGCCAATGCACTGCACCTCTACCCGCAGGCTTCCTACTGGGACTGGCCATATACGGCCGACCGCCTGCCCATGGGCAGGCGGCTCAAAGAGATGGACCGCGACTGGATCTGGTATCAGGCCTGGGCCCGCTATGCTTGGAAGGCCGACCGCGACCGCAAGCAGGAAATCGACTATTGGTGTCGCGCCTTGGCCGACAAGTACGACTGTAGCCGACATCAGGCCCGCAAGATTCTGACGGCCTACGAGGAGACCGGCGAAATTTCGCCCAAGCTATTGCGCAAGTTCGGCATTACCGAAGGCAACCGCCAGACTTTCCTGCTGGGTATGTTCATGAGCCAACTGGTGAATCCCAACCGCTGGACGGTCTACCCGGATTTTGCCAATTCTTGCGGTCCCTTGGGTGAGAAACTGGAAGTTTGGGCCGAGCGCGAATTTAAGGGACTGCCCCACGAGGGAGAGACCCCGCCCCAACTTATCGCCCAAACGCGCGAACATGCCCGCAAGGCCGCCCGCGCTATCCGCCGCGTGCGCGTGGATGACGACAAGGCCGAGTTCGAACGGCTCAAGAACGACATTTTCTGCTACGAAGCCTTCACCTACAGTTTCGATGACAAGCTGGAAGCGGCCATGCAAGTGTTGCGCTACAAATACACCGGCGACGTAGCTCGTCTGGACACTGCCTATACCCTCATGCAGAGCAGCTTGCAGCATTACCGCCGGCTGGTGACGCTCACCCGCGACAGCTATCTCTACGCCAATAGCATGCAGACGGCCATGCGCCGTATTCCCATCACAGGAGCCGAAGGCAAATACAAGGAATGGTGGGAGCTGTTGCCCGAATACGAAAAAGAGCTGGCCAGCTTTGCCGCCAATATCGAAAATATCAAGCATCCCAAGGCTGAAGACAAGAGCATCCGGGCTTTCCAACCTGCCAAGGTTCAGCTGCAAGGGGTCTGGGAACAAGTGACATTGAAAGAAGGTGCACACATTTACCGCGACAAGCCCTACCCGCTGCTTCATCTGGCACCGGAGCTTCAAGGACTACAGGCCTTGCGCTTCGACTACGAAAAGCAGCGCGATGCCAAAACCAGACTTCAGTTCAGTTGTCAGGACAGTGTTTGCCTGTGGGTGGGCTATTACAGTCCCATCAGCCCAAGCAAGCGCTATATGCCTGCACCCAAACTGGAGACGGACGCTTCGGCCAACCAGTACGGGCAAGCTGATATCAAGCTGGCCAATGCGCTGGAAATAGACCAGATGCCGGCAGTGAACGTACATGCTTTTCTTTTCGGGCCGGGAGAACATAGCCTGCAACTGGGTCAAGGGCTCTGCCTGGTACTGGGCTTCAGCGAACCTCAAAACGACTTTCAGCCGCGCGACGCGGGCCTGAAGGAAGCCTCCGCCATCGACTGGCTGTTTTACTAACAGCTTCTTATTCTTAACGTCTTTTATCTTTTACGGGCCGCAGGGAAGTCGTACCTTTGCGGCCCGTTTTTAGTTATCATATCTGATGATATTTCTACTCTCGTCTTTTGCCGTTCTGGCAATGGCGGCGCTGATAACATTGAGTATAAGCGACAACAGAGCCAAGGCCGTCAGCACCATTGCGGCCATCAGCATCTCCTCCGTTTTGACGGCCATTCCGGCCATACTAGCCTTGACAGGACAAAGTTTCGAGTACCAGACCAATCCTGGCATTTTCGGACCCATCCGTTTTTGCATGGACGGCCTTGCCGCCTGGTTCAGCCTGATTATCTCGGTGGTATTCTGTCTGGGAGCCTACTACGGCTGGGGCTATATGCAACATTATCGGGAACATAAAAAGGATATCGGCCTGCATATTTTCGCCTATTTGCTGGCCTATGCCTCTATGCAAACGCTTTGCATCGTGCAGCACAGTCTGGCGTTCCTGATTGCCTGGGAGCTGATGGCACTGAGCTGTTTCGTGCTGATTGTCTTTGAAAGTTGGAAACCCGATGTCATGAAGGCTGGCATCAATTTTTTCATACAGTCGCATGTTTCGGTACTGCTGCTCACCCTGGGCTTCCTACTGATGAACGCCAAAACCGGGAACTTTGATTTTTCGAGTCTGCAAAGT
>CAYRHC010000218.1:0-3025 GCA_964423935.1 uncultured Bacteroidales bacterium
CTGATGTTCGCTACCGACGGTGGCATTATTGAGCAGGGAATCGGGCAGTTCAACCTTTTCCACCTTAATCTTGTCCCAGGCATCCGACATCTTCTCCTTCCAAGCCACCAGCGCACGGGTATTGGCGTAGTTGTCGTCGCAAAGATAAGCCGAACGCTTGGCCAATTTGTTGTAGAAACGGTCCATGTAGTCGTCAAGCATACGCTTGGTGGTGAATACCGGCGCAATCTGGGCGATAGAATTCTTGATATACTGTATCCACTCGGGCGAGAAACCCTTGCTGTTCTTGGCGTAATAAAGCGGGATGATTTCGTTCTCCAGCATCGAATAGATGGTAGCGGCATCCAGCTGGTCTTGGAAAGCCTGGTTCTGATAGGTACGTTTTTCGGTCAAGCACCAGCCGGCACCGGGCTTGTAGCCTTCGAGCCACCAGCCGTCCAGCACCGAAAAGTTGAGCACACCGTTCATCTCGGCCTTCTGGCCCGAAGTACCCGAAGCCTCCAGCGGACGCGTAGGCGTGTTCAGCCAAATGTCCACACCCGAAATCAGGCGCTTGGCCAAAGCGATATCGTAGTTTTCCAGGAAGATAACCTTGCCGTGGAACTGAGGCATACGCGAAATCTCGATGATGCGCTTAATCAGGCCTTGACCGCCACCGTCGGCAGGGTGAGCCTTACCCGTAAAGATGAACTGCACGGGATACTGCGGATTATTAACGATGCGCGAAAGACGGTCCAAGTCGGTAAAAAGCAGATGCGCACGCTTGTAAGTGGCAAAACGGCGGCCGAAACCGATAATCAAGGCATTGGGATTAATCTTCTCGATGATGGACATCACGCGCGAAGGATCGCCCTGGGTCTGCAACCAATTGTTCTTGTACTTGGAGCGGATATATTCCACCAGCTGGTTTTTGAGCGACTGGCGGGTAGCCCAGATTTCTTCATCGCTGACATCGTAGATTTTCTTGTAATACTCCTTGTTCGACTGGTCGTGGATCCATTCCTTGCCGAAGCGGGTAGCGTACAGATGCAACCATTCGGGAGCGGCCCAAGTGGGCAGATGCACACCGTTGGTTACATAGCCCACATGCGACTCCGAAGGATAATATCCCTTCCAGATGGGAGCGAACATCTTCTTGGACACCTCGCCGTGCAACTTGCTCACACCGTTCACTTCCTGGCAGCAGTTGCAGGCGAAAACGCTCATGGAGAACTTTTCGTTCTTGTCGCCAGGGTTCTCGCGACCCAGGTCCATCAGTCCGTCCAGCGAGAGACCCAACTTGGCGGCATAAGAACTCATATATTTACCGAACAGGCCCTGATCGAAGCTGTCGTGACCGGCGGGCACCGGTGTGTGACAAGTGTAAAGCGATGACGCGCGCACCACTTCGAGCGCCTGGTAGAAAGTCAGATGGTCTTCTTCCATCAGATTGACCATACGCTCGGCGTTAATCAGGGCGGCATGGCCTTCGTTGCAATGATAAACCTGTTTCTTGATGCCCAAAGCCTTCAGCAGTTGGATACCGCCGATACCCAGCAGATATTCCTGCTTCATGCGGTTTTCCCAGTCGCCACCGTAAAGCTGGGCGGTGATATTGCGGTCGTAGTCGCTGTTGAGCGGATGGTCGGTATCCATCAAATAAAGCTTCACGCGGCCCACCTGAGCCAACCACACATTGCAATGCACCGTAAAGCCGGGGAAAGCCACCGCCAACGACATGGGCGTATCATCGGCATTCTTCACCTGCTTGATAGGCAGGGAGTTGAACTGCTGCTGTTCGTAAATGGCAATCTGCTGTCCGTCGATGGTAAGGCCTTGCGTAAAGTAGCCTTCGCGGTAGAGGAAGCCCACGGCCACCAGGTCGATGTTGCAGTCGGAAGCCTCCTTGATGTAGTCGCCGGCCAAAACACCCAGACCGCCGGAATAAATCTTCAACACTTCGGAAATACCGTATTCCATGCTGAAATAAGCCACGCTGGGACGGTCCTTGCGGGGAGCCACATCCATATAGCTGCGGTACTTGGCGTAGATATCGTCCAATTTCTTGACAAAGGCGGCATCGGCAGCCAGTTCGTCCAACTGAGGCATGCTCAAACGCGAGATGAACAACACGGGGTTGCCGTTGCAAGCCGTCCAAAGCGCTTCGTCGATGTGACGGTACAAGTCTACGATTTCGTAATTCCAGGTCCACCAAAAGTTATAGGCAAGCTCCTGCATTTTTTCCAGGCCCTTGGGCAAAGCCAAAGCCACGTTCACGGTAGACCATTTGGCCTCATTCGAACACAATTTCGTTTTCATATTCGGTTTTATCGTTAATGAATGTAAAATCCTCTATTTGTTACGTTCGTCGCAACGGCGGCGAGCCAACTTGTAAGCCTCGTTGTAATATTTGATGAATTTCGACCACTGAGCCTTGCGCGACATGCTGCGCGCCTTCTTGCGCGTCTGGGCCGTTTCCATAAAGTTCTTGCGCCAAAGACGGACGTAAGTGGCGGCTGCCTTGTCGGCCACTTCGAAGTAATTGCCGTCACAGCGGTGAATCACAGCCACCCCATTGTCGATATTCTCGCAGTCGGCCGTGTCGGGACACAGCGAGGCGGCCCAAGAGCCGAAGCCCGAGAGCGAGGTGGTGATGGTCGGTATGGAAAAGGCGATGCTTTCGAGCGGCGTGTAGCCCCAAGGTTCGTAGTACGACAGGAAAGCCGTCAGGTCGAAACCCTGCAGCAGGTCGTAATAGTCCATGTTGAAGATGCCGTCCTGCCCGTGCAAGTAGCAAGGCACGAACACCACTTTTACCTTTTCAGCGAGCGTGTTGCCGAAACCAGCCGCCTTGATGGCGTTGAGAATGCGGTCTTGCTCTATGTGGTTCATCCAGTGGGTGTTGTAGGGATGATAGATGGCTTCGCGCACATCCACGCGCAGCGACATATCGCTCGACATGGGACGCACGGGCTTGCCGTAACGCAGTTGCGAAGCTTCTTCCAGTTCCTTAAGACGTTCCAGCACTTCCTGACGCGGGGCGCTC
>CAYRHC010000219.1:0-3011 GCA_964423935.1 uncultured Bacteroidales bacterium
TGGGAGTTCCTCGCTTCGCCTTCGATGCTGGCGATATTCCCGCTTCAGGACTGGCTCGCCCTCGACACTTCGCTTCGCCGTCCGGAAAGAAACGAAGAGCGGATCAACCAGCCGGCCGATTCTCACCACTATTGGCGTTTCCGCCTGCACATCAACCTCGACCGTTTGGCCGAGGCCTCCTCGCTCAACGCCACCATCTGCGGCCTGCTCAAAGACAGCGGACGAAATTGAGAAGTGATTTCAAGACGGCTTCTTCTTGGCAAGTAGGGGAAATTGTTGTATTTTTGCGGCTTTGTGAGATGTGAAAACATTAACGAGCTACAAGATAATGAAACCATTACTTTTATTAGGAGACGAAGCCATTGCACAGGCCGCAATGGATGCCGGCCTGTCGGGTGTGTATGCTTATCCCGGCACACCATCGACCGAAATCACTGAGTTTATTCAACATGCTCCTTACAGCAAGGAGACTAAGATACATTGCCGTTGGGCCACCAACGAGAAAACCGCCATGGAAGCCGCCATGGGCATGTCTTTTGCCGGCAAGCGCTCGATGGTGTGCATGAAACACGTGGGCGTGAATGTGGCTGCCGACCCCTTGATGAACTCGGCCATATCGGGCATTGTGGGCGGTCTGGTGTTTGTGGCTGCCGACGACCCCTCCATGCACTCTTCGCAGAATGAGCAGGATTCGCGTTTTTACGGCAATTTTGCTATGTTGCCTGTTTTGGAACCGTCCAATCAGCAGGAAGCCTACGATATGGTTTACCAAGCCTTCGATTTGTCGGAGCGTATGGGTTTTCCGGTGATGTTGCGCATTACCACCCGTTTGGCCCATTCGCGTGCCGGTGTGCAGCGCAAAGCCCAAAGGGCGCAGAACGAGATGCATTTTTCGCAAGACCCCAAACAGTTTGTCCTGCTGCCCGTGAATGCCCGTCAGCGCTACAGAGAACTGCTGGCCACGCAAGACCGTATGCAGGAAGCCTCCGCCTTGAGCGAGTTCAACGTTTATTACGATGCTCCCGACAAAAGCAAGGGTATCGTGGCTTGCGGTATCGCCTATAACTATCTGATGGAGAATTTCCCGCAAGGCTGCCCTTGGCCCGTGCTGAAGATTGGCCAGTATCCGCTGCCTGAAGTCCGTATTCGCCAGATGTTGCAGGACTGCGGCCAGCTTATAGTGATAGAAGAAGGTGCGCCTGTGGTGGAAAATGGCATCAAGGGTCTCAGTTATGAGGAAGGCAAGATTTTGGGACGTTGCAGCGGTTTGCTGCCCCGCGACGGTGAACTGAATCCCGATATCGTGGCCGATGCTTTTGGCTTGCCGCATCAGAGCGTGTATGCCCGTCCCGAGGTGGTGCTGCCCCGTCCGCCGGCCTTGTGCCAGGGTTGTGGCCACCGCGATATGTACGAAGCCCTTACCGAAGTGGTGCGCTCTCTGGGCGATGAGGCCCGTGTTTTCGGCGACATCGGTTGTTATACGCTGGGCTATCTGCCGCCTTACCGTGTGCTTAATTCCGCGCTCGACATGGGCGCTTCCATCACCATGGCCAAGGGCGCTGCCGATGCCGGTCTGAAGTATCCCGTTGCCGTTATTGGCGACTCCACCTTTACGCATTCAGGTATGACTTCTCTTTTGGATGCCGTCAATACCAATGCGCCCATCACCGTTATTATTTCCGATAACGAGACCACGGGTATGACCGGCGGTCAGGATTCGGCCGGTACGGGCAAGATAGAAGCTATCTGTCTGGGCTTGGGTGTCGATCCACAGCATCTGAAAGTGGTGGTGCCTCTCAAGAAGAACCACGAAGAAATGGTGGCTATGATTCGTCAGGAAATCGCCTATCCGGGCCTTTCGGTTATTATCCCCCGCAGGGAATGTATCCAGACGGCTGCCCGTCACAAAAAACAGCAGGCGCAAGCCCAGGAAAAACAGGCTTAATCAATTGCTAATCTTCATCGTATGAAAAGAGATATCATTTTATCCGGTGTGGGAGGTCAAGGTATCCTCTCCATCGCTACTATTATAGGGGAAGCCGTGTTGAACGAAGGCTTGCAGATGAAACAGTCGGAGGTACACGGCATGAGCCAGCGCGGCGGCGACGTTCAGTCTAACCTGCGTATTTCCGACCGACCCATTTATTCCGACCTTATCGCTCAAGGCCAGTGCGACCTGATTCTTTCGCTCGAGCCCATGGAGGCTTTGCGTTATCTGCCTTACCTGAACAAAGAGGGTTGGCTGGTGACCAGCAGTGTTCCCTTCGTAAATATTCCCAATTATCCTGAGGCTGAGGCGCTTAAAGCTGCGTTGGATGCTGTGCCCAATAAGGTGATACTCGATGTGGAGGCTATCGCCAAAGACTGCGGCTCGGCCCGTTCGGCCAATATGGTGCTGCTGGGTGCCGCAACGCCTTTCCTGCATCTGTCTTACGAGAGCATCGAAGCGGGTATCCGTAGCGTCTTCGGGCGCAAGGGCGAGGATATTGTCAACAAGAACTTGGCAGCCTTGCAGGCCGGTAAGGCTTATGCCGAGCAGCGATAAAGACACATGTCGGTCAGGAACATACTGACGTTTATCATCACCTGCCTGCTGCTATTGGCTCTGCTGGTGCTGTGTTTTCCGCCCGAAGGGATCGCTTTGGGCAAATGGCGGTTGCGTTTTCCCGACCTGAATGCTGTCTTGGCCCGCTACGACACCGTCTGCGTGACGGACGAACCCGTGGTCTTGAGTCCCGAAGAACAGTTGGCTTTGATGGCCCATCAGCTCGAAATGGAAAAGCTCTCGGCCTTGGCCGATACGCTCGATTTTTACGAGGACCTTTTGTCGCAGGCACAGGCAAGCATACAGTTTCCCGATAACGACCCCCGCATGTTGGACGGCTTTTTCCAAGCCATGGAGCAGGCTCAAGCGCGGGGACAGGTGGTGCGGGTCTTGCATTACGGCGATTCTCAAATTGAACAAGACCGTATTACGGCCAGTTTGCGCGGCAATTGGCAGGCGCGTTTCG
>CAYRHC010000220.1:0-3003 GCA_964423935.1 uncultured Bacteroidales bacterium
CTTATATGACAGCCGCTTCAAGAACCATACTTGGCTTTGCCCTTTTGTTTGCTTTGTCTTCCTGCTCGGTTATGCGCGATGTCAGGAAGGCCGACAAACATTATGGCTATGGTGAATATGTGGAAGCGGCCAAGATTTATGCCAAGGCTTACCGCCGCATCGATTCCAAAAAGAAAGACTTGCGCGCCCGCGTGGCTTTCCGTCAGGGTGAGTGCTACCGTATCAGCAACCAGTCGGTGAAGGCCGAGAATGCTTACGCCAAGGCCATCCGTTATCATTACGACAACGATACGGTATACCTGCAATACGCCGCCATGCTGCACAAGAACGCCAAGTACAAGGCGGCCATTGTCAATTACGACCGCTATTTGGAAAACCATCCCGATGATGTGTTGGCACTGAACGGACTGTTTGCCTGTACGCAGATAGAGCAATGGCGTGAGCAGGCCAAACCCTATACGGTAAAGAAATCGACGCGGCTCAATCTAAAGCGTGGCAACTTTGCACCCATACTGATACCCGGCGAATATCACACGCTCATTTTCTCCTCTTCGGCCAACCTTAAGGAAGGTGCCAAGCCCAGTAAGATTACCGGCTTGCCCGAGAATGACTTCTACATAACGCAGCTCGACCAGTCGGGTCAATGGGAGAAGCCCCTGGCCGTGGACGGCCCAATCAACAGTGAGTTCGACGAAGGCGTGGGCTGTTTCAACGATACCGGCTCCACCCTTTATTTTACGCGTTGTGTCACCAAGGCTACCGAAGAAGGCGGGCAGTCGAAGGCGGCCATCTACCGTTCCACTCGTTCGGGCGAACAATGGAGCGAACCTGTGCTGATGGAAGTTTATCGCGATACAGCCTATATCTACGCCCACCCTGCTTTGTCCAACGACGGACGTTACCTGTATTTTGTCAGTGATATGAAGGGCGGTTACGGCGGTAAGGATATCTGGCGGGTCGAGATGATGGACAATGTGTTCGGACCGCCCGAGAATATGGGTCCCGAAATCAACACGCCCGGCGATGAGATGTTTCCCTATTTTCGTGTGAACGGCGAGTTCTATTTCTCATCGAACGGACATCCCGGACTAGGTGGACTGGATATCTTCAAGGCTGTGTATCAGGAACAAGACTCCATCTGGAAAGTGGAGAATGTGATGGCGCTCAACTCCAATGCCGACGATTTTGGCATCAACTTTTTCGGCAAGGAAGAACGTGGGTTGTTTTCGTCCAACCGCAAGGAAGCCAAAGGCACCGATAAAATTTACGAGTTCGGCGAGCCCAAGCGTCTGGTGCAGGTGAGCGGACTGGTGAAGGACCGCAATGGCGAACCCATCCCCGATGCCACCATTCGCATTGTCAACGACAAAGGTACCAACACCAAGATTCGTTCGCACAAGGACGGCACCTACGCTTATCAGATAGAGAAATCGGCGCAATACGTTATGCTGGGCACTTCGCGCGGCTACTTGAATTACTCCAACCAGTTCTATTCCAGGGATAAAGACACATCTTACGTAAAGGATTTCGTGCTGACATCTCTGCATCTGCCTGTGCGTCTGGACAATATCTTCTTTGAATTCAACCGTTGGACACTGATGAAGGAATCGGTTCCCGCCTTGCAGGAACTGCTCAAGCTGCTGCTGGACAACCCGCACGTCACCATCGAGATTTCGGCGCACACCGACCGTAAGGGCAAAGACGACTACAACTTGAACCTTTCGGCCAAACGTGCCCAAGCTGTGGTTGACTATCTGGTGGCGGCCGGCATAGAAAAGGAACGGCTCAGTCCTCAAGGTTATGGCAAAACCAAGCCGACCAAAGTGAGCAAGACTTTGCAGGAACAATATCCATTTTTAAAAGAAGGCGATATTCTTAGTGAGGAATATATAGAAAAATTATCTTTGCAACAGCAAGATATCTGCGATCAGATTAATCGTCGCTGCGAGTTCAAGGTGCTGAAAACCACCTACAAACTGTTTTAGAACAGCCTTAAAATGTCTCAAACAATATTTAAATGAAACAATATTTAGACCTCTTGCAACGTGTACTGGACGAAGGTCAAATCAAGCACGACCGTACCGGAACGGGCACCAAGAGCGTATTCGGTCACCAGATGCGTTTCAACCTTGAAGAGGGCTTCCCTTTGCTTACCACCAAAAAACTGCATCTGAAATCCATTATCTACGAATTGTTGTGGTTTCTCAAGGGTGACACCAACGTGCATTATCTGCAAGAAAACGGCGTGCGCATCTGGAACGAGTGGGCCGACCCCGATGGCAGTCTGGGGCATATCTATGGCTACCAATGGCGTTCTTGGCCCGATTACAAGGGTGGCTTTATCGACCAGATTTCCAATGCGGTAAACGATATCAAGCACAACCCCGACTCGCGTCGTATCATTGTGAGCAGTTGGAACGTGGCCGACCTCGACAACATGAATCTGCCGCCCTGCCACGCTTTCTTCCAATTCTATGTATGCAACGGTCGTCTGAGCCTTCAGCTCTATCAGCGCTCGGCCGATATTTTCTTGGGCGTTCCCTTCAACATTGCATCTTACGCCCTCTTGCTCAAGATGATGGCCCAGGTTTGCGGTCTGAAAGCCGGCGATTTTGTCCACACCTTGGGCGATGCCCATATTTACTTGAACCACATGGAACAAGTGCAGCTGCAACTAACCCGAGAACCGCGTCCTCTGCCCGAAATGCTACTCAATCCTGCAGTCGATAATATTTTCGATTTCAAGTACGAAGATTTCCAGCTGGTCAATTACAACCCGCATCCCCATATTCCCGGCAAAGTGTCGGTATAGCAGACACACCAATAACCCCTAAATACCACTAGCGGTATTATCGTATCAGAATTTTGGTGCTGGCATTGATGCCGGAGCCACTAACGCTGAGCAGGCAGACACCGCTGGTGGAGGGCAGACTGACGATGGTGCTTGCGCCCGTGAAGTTTAGCTGGGCAAGCAGGCGGCCGCCGCCGTCGTAGATACACAGC
>CAYRHC010000221.1:0-2990 GCA_964423935.1 uncultured Bacteroidales bacterium
GCCTATCTTCTCGAAACCGGCATTCTTGGCCAAGAAAGGAATGTAGCGGTGCATCTCGCCGTAAACCTCAATATTCTTGACGACCTCCTTGCGGTAAGCCTTGAGGCCGCAGTTCATATCGTGCAGCTTGATGCCGGTAATGGCGCGGGCCGTGGCATTGAACAGCTTGGAAGGAATATTCTTGCCCAGCGTTGAGTCGTAGCGTTTCTTTTTCCAACCCGAAACCAGGTCGTAACCGTCTTCCTGTATCATGCGGAAAAGTTCCGGAATCTCGTCTGGACTGTCTTGCAAATCGGCATCCATGGTGATGACCACGTCGCCCTGTGCCTTGGCAAAACCGCAGTACAAAGCGGGCGATTTGCCGTAATTTCGACGGAACTTGATCCCTTTGACAATGTCGGGATGCGCTTCTTTCAGCCCTTCTATCACCTGCCAGGAAGTATCGGTGGAGCCGTCATTCACAAAAATCACTTCGTAACTGAAGGCATGAGCTTGCATCACCCTTGCTATCCAAGCATAGAGCTCGGGCAGTGATTCGGCCTCGTTGTATAAAGGGATGACAATACTGATATCCATAATTTACTGATTGTTGGCAAGATAATCTTCTTTACGCACAAAGGCGGCAATGATAAGCGATACGAAAGCGCCGAGCAACATATTGCCAAAGAGGCAGGCAATGCTCGTTTGTGCGGCGGTAGGAACGCCGAAGTCGCTGAAAGTCTCTATTTCGGCAGAAGTCAGACCGGCCTGTTCGAAGGCCACCATCATCTCGTTGAAGACCTCGGTCAGATAGTCGGGTTGCAGAAACTGCATATGCACAAATTGGAACAAGGTGGTGATGACCGATGCGAAGAGATAAATCCAAAGGCACTGGCTATAAGCCCGTCCGTAGCTGCAATAGCCTCCCAAGTACTTGTCGCGGAAGCTTTTGGCCAGATAATATACCAGCACCAGAACGCCGATTCTGGCCAAAAAAGTCAGGGTGCTTATCAAACCCGATTGGGGGAAAAATATCTGCAGAAGATAGATGATGCCTTTGACGGCACCGACAATAAGGCCTGCGTAGGCTGCTTGGTTGAATCTGTTTTCCATTATGCTCTACTAAGTGAAAAAGACTGACAAAATTACACAATGCCCCTTGAAGAAAAAAATAATTCTTGGCAGGCATTGTGCCGTAGGGAAATTTGTCTACCTTTGCGCCGGGAAAGTCCTATACGGCCAGCTCCCTGCGAATCCCCCAGGGCTTGACCGCAGCAAGGGTAGTTTGGTTGTAGCGGCGCGATATAGATCGCTTTCCCACTTGCCTCTTTAGCTCAGTTGGCCAGAGCACGTGATTTGTAATCTCGGGGTCGTTGGTTCGAATCCGACAAGAGGCTCAGAAAAAAAACGAGGGTGACCAAATGGTCTCCCTCGTTTTGTGTTCGTGCAGTTCCGTCCTTATTCGAACAGATTGCGGAACTTGGCGAATATTTTCTCGCTCAAGCTGGGCGAAGTCTTGAAGTTTTCAGAATCGCTCAGTTTTTCGATGGCTTTCTTTTCGTCCCTGCTCAGTTTTTCAGGCACATACACGCTGATATTCACCAGCAAATCGCCCGTGCCGTAACGGTTTACCGAAGGCAGACCCTTGCCCCTCAGACGCAGCACTTTGCCGGGTTGCGTACCGGGTTCTATCTTCACCTTCACCTTGCCATCGACGGTAGGAATCTCTACCGTGCCGCCCAAAGCAGCGGTGGGGAAGCTAAGCAACAGGTTGTAGACCAAATCGTTTTCGTCGCGCACCAACTCCTTGTCCGGCTCCTCTTCGATAAGAACCAGCAAGTCGCCGTTCACACCGCCGTGACGGGCCGCGTTGCCCTTGCCGCTGACGGTAAGTTGCATGCCTTCCATTACACCGGCCGGTATGTTGATGCTGATGACTTCTTCCTGCATCACCACACCTTCGCCGTGGCAATGGCTACATTTCTCCGTGATAACCTTGCCTTCGCCCTGGCAATCGGGGCAAACTTGTGAAGTCTGCATGCGGCCCAAAATGTTATTGGTTACCCTGGTCACCGAGCCTCTACCCTGGCAGGTGGGACAAGTCTTGTGCGCATTTCCTTTTTCTTCGCCGGTGCCTTGGCAATACGGGCAGGCTACAGCTTTGCGTACCTTTATCTTCTTTTCCACGCCCTTGGCGATGTCCTGCAGGTTCAGCTTAACCTTTACGCGCAGGTTGGCTCCCCGGTTCACTCTCTGTCCGCCGTTGCTGTTGCCCGAGCCGAATCCGCTGAATCCGCTGAAACCACTGAAGCTGCCGCCGAACAAATCGCCAAACCGCGAGAATATATCGTCCATAGTGAAGCCACCGCTGCTGAATCCGCTGTCGCCACTAAGACCTGCGTGTCCGTACTGGTCGTAGCGCTGACGCTTTTCGGGGTTGCTCAGCACCTCGTAGGCTTCTGCAGCCTCCTTAAACTTTTCCTCGGCCTCTTTGTTGCCTGGGTTCTTGTCGGGATGGTATTGTATGGCCTTTTTACGGTAAGCTTTTTTAATCTCGTCTGCCGTAGCAGTCTTGCTTACCTCAAGTACTTCGTAATAATCTCTTTTCTCTGCCATAATTGTTTATTATGCGGCCTTTCCGGCCATTTTCATCTTCTTCATCAGTCACATAGGACCCCTATGCTCCTTCTTCTAAAGCCGAAACTGTCTCGAAAAATCCGCATAATTAATTCGGATTCGGATCAAAACAGTTTCCTGCGGCCTTTCCGGCCATTAAATTTACTGGGCTACGACTACCTTGGCAAAACGTATCACCTTGCCGTTCAAGTAGTAACCCTTTTGGACGCATTCCATCACCTTGCCCTTCATGGAGGCATCGGCAACGGAAATCATCGTAATCGCTTCGTGCAAATCGGTATCGAAGGTCTGGTCTTTGGTTTCGATAACGCTGACGCCGTTTTGTTCTAAAAACTTCTGCAACTTGTTATATACCAGGGTCATGCCTTCTTTTA
>CAYRHC010000222.1:0-2971 GCA_964423935.1 uncultured Bacteroidales bacterium
CCCTTTCAATCGCAGCTGGCGAATGGCTTCGGTGGCCAGAAACATCGCCCCGCTGATATGCTGGAAACGGCAGTGTCTGGCACCGGGGTACACCATCTGCGAAAGACCCAATTGCGCGATACGAGTCAGGCGGTACAGATAAGGATGTTGGTAAAGTTCGTACAGAAAACCCGTGGGCAGATTGATAAATCCAAATACAGGGTCGTTGATGATTTTCGGTTTGGTAGTAGACATAGGTCGGGTGATACTTAGGTTGAGATTTAGAAAATCAGTTTAAGATGAGCCTGCATTTCGCTTTGCACTTTGGCGGCTTCGGCGCGGGCGGCAATGGCGAAATCCTCAGCTTGCGAAGCGTAGATAATCTGGCGTGAACTGTTCACGATAAGGCCGCAGTCTTGGTTCATACCATATTCCACCACTTCTTTAAGGCTACCTCCCTGAGCACCTATGCCGGGAACCAGCAGAAAATGGTTGGGAGCGATGGCGCGGATATCGGAGAAAAGGCTGCCGCGGGTAGCGCCCACTACATACATCATATTCTCCTGATTTCCCCATTGCTGCGATTTGCGCAAAACCTTTTCGAAAAGACGTTCGCCCTGATTGTCGGCCGTCAATTGGAAGTCCAGCGAGCCTTTGTTGGAAGTGAGCGCCAGCAGGATAACCCAGTGTCCCGGATAGTTCAGAAAGGGCTTCACGCTGTCTTCGCCCATATAAGGAGCTACCGTTACGGCATCAACGTTCAGTTCTTCGAAGAACGAGCGAGCATACATATCGGAAGTGTTGCCGATATCACCCCTCTTGGCATCGGCGATAATCATCTGGTCGGGATACTGTTTCTTGATGTAGCTGACGGTTTTCGCAAAAGCTTGCCAGCCCTTGACACCCATGCACTCGTAAAAGGCCAGATTGGGCTTATAAGCGATGCACAGGTCTTGCGTGGCATCGATAATGGCTTTGTTGAAAGCGAAAATAGGGTCCTCTTCGCTCAGCAAGTGCTGGGGAATTTTCTTGATGTCGGTGTCGAGGCCAACGCAGAGGAAAGATTTCTTGCGTTTGATGTTTTCGATAAGGCTTGCTCTGTTCATGATGGCAATGATTAAAACGGTTGCTTATATTTCGCTGGCTTTGAGGCGTTCGGCGTTTTCGGCAATAATCAGTTGGTCGATAATGCCTTGCAGGTCGCCGTCCAAAACAGCACTCAGATTGTACAAGGTAAGGTTGATGCGATGGTCGGTGACGCGCGCCTGCGGATAGTTGTAGGTGCGGATTTTGGCCGAACGGTCGCCGGTAGAAACCATGGTTTTGCGTTTGGAAGTAATCTCATCGAGATACTTCTGGTATTCCATGTTGTAGATACGCGTACGCAATTCTTGAAAGGCGTGAGCCTTGTTCTTGAGCTGCGAGCGCTCGTCCTGGCATTGTACAACGATACCCGTCGGAATATGCGTCAGACGGATGGCCGAATAGGTGGTGTTGACACCCTGACCGCCGGGGCCCGAGGCGCAGAAAGTATCCACCTTCACATCCGATTCCTTGAGTTCGATATCGAATTCTTCGGCTTCGGGCAACACGGCAACAGTGGCGGCCGAAGTATGCACACGGCCCTGGGTCTCGGTCTGGGGCACACGCTGAACGCGATGTACACCCGATTCGTATTTGAGAATGCCGTACACGTTCTCGCCCGCAACGGTGAAGATGATTTCCTTGTAGCCGCCCGAAGTGCCGGGGCTGCTGCTGGTGACTTCGGTTTTCCAGCCTTTGATTTCACAGAACTTGCTGTACATGCGGAACAAGTCGCCGGCAAAGATGGCGGCTTCGTCACCGCCCGTGCCGCCACGAATTTCCACGATGGCGTTCTTGCTGTCTTGCGGGTCGGCCGGAACCAGCAGCAGCTTGATTTCCTCTTCCAGCTGCGGTTGGCGTTCCTGACTGGCGGACAACTCTTCCTTGGCCATCTCGCGCATATCGGCATCGCTTTCGTGTTCGAGTATATCCTTGGCCTCTTCGATGTTGGCTATCAGCTGACGGTATTCTTTGCCCGCCTTGACGATGGTGTCGAGTTCCTTGTATTCCTTGCCGAGCTTGGCATAGCGTTTCATGTCCGATGTCACGTCGCTTTGTGTCATCAGTTCGGATACTTCTTCAAAACGGCTCTGTATCCAGTCGAGCTTTTCCAAAAGGGGGTTAGCAGCGGCCATAGTATCAATATTCAAAACGTCCGTATTCGCTTTCAATAATCAGCTGGTTGCCCTGCGACGATTCTCCCACATAGCCCACGATGCGAGCATCGATGTTGAAGCTCTTGGCAATGTCGATAACCTGCTGGGCCTGTTCGGCATCGAGATATACCTCCAGACGGTGACCCATGTTGAAAACTTTGTACATCTCCTGCCAATCGGTGCCCGACTGTTCCTGTATGGTCTTGAACAGCGGCGGAATGGGGAACATATTGTTCTTGACCACTTTCTTGTTCTTGACAAAATGCAGCACCTTGGTCTGTGCACCGCCCGTGCAGTGAACCATGCCGTGAATCTGCGGACGCATCCTATCGATGAGCTGACGAACCACGGGCGCGTAGGTGCGGGTGGGCGAAAGTACCAGCTGGCCGGCATTCACGCCGCTCAGTCCCTCGATGGCATCGGTCAGCTTGAGCTTGCCCGAATAAACCAAGTCCATAGGCGTGTTGGGGTCGAAACTTTCGGGGTATTTCTCGGCCAGGTATTTGGCGAAAACATCGTGACGGGCCGAAGTAAGGCCGTTGCTGCCCATACCGCCGTTGTAAGACTTCTCGTAAGTGGCCTGTCCGAACGAAGCCAGACCCACGATAACGTCACCGGCCTGAATATGGGCATTGTCGATAATGTCGCTGCGCTTCATGCGGCAGGTCACCGTGCTGTCCACGATGATGGTGCGCACCAAATCGCCTACATCGGCAGTTTCGCCGCCAGTGGCATACACGCCTACGCCCATG
>CAYRHC010000223.1:0-2881 GCA_964423935.1 uncultured Bacteroidales bacterium
CCATGTCTATCATCAGAATGGCACCAATCTTGTCGGCAATGGCACGCATGCGTTCATAGTCCCATTCGCGAGAATAGGCAGAAGCGCCGCCCACAATGAGCTTGGGATGTTCTCTGAGTGCCACTTCTTCCATCTGGTCGTAGTCGACGCGGCCGGTATCTTGACGGACATTGTATTCCAAAGCTTGAAAAACAAGGCCGGAGAAGTTTACTGGTGAACCATGAGAAAGATGACCGCCGTGCGACAGGTTCAAACCGAGGAATTTGTCACCGGGCTTCATAACCGACATGAAGACGGCCATATTGGCCTGGGCGCCGGAGTGGGGCTGTACGTTGGCATATTCGGCACCGAACAGGCTCTTAAGGCGTTCGATGGCCAGCGTCTCAGCCTTGTCTACCACCTCGCAACCGCCATAATAACGGTGACCGGGATAGCCTTCGGCATATTTGTTGGTAAGGCAAGAGCCCATGGCCTGCATCACCTGGTCGCTGACGAAGTTTTCGGAGGCAATCAGTTCAACACCTTTCAATTGGCGCTGGTGTTCCTGTTCGATAATGTCAAAAATAATCTGATCTCTTTTCATGTTATAAGTGTGATAATTGGGGTTATTTCTTCTTTTCAACCGTCCAGCCGAATTTGCCCAAAGCTTCTCCCAAGGCGTGGTATTGGCCATGAACATATACCAGCAGGTCGGCACGTTGCAAATCGAGCTTGCCCGTTGCCGGATCGATAAATTTCTCATCAGCCTGCACATTCAGCACCTCGGCAATGAACATATCGTGCGAGCCCAAGCTGATGATTTCCTTGAAGTGACATTCGATGTTTACCGGCGATTCTTCCAGCACGGGAGCTTCCACCATTTTGGCAGGGGCGGCGTGCAGGTTCATTTCTTGAAATTTGTTGAAATTGCGTCCGGAACGTACGCCACACCAGTCGGTGGCATAGGCCAAATCGCGGGTGGTGAGGTTGATGACAAAGCTCATGCTTTGGCGGATAAGCTCGTAGGAATGACGCTCACGGCGTATCGAAATGTAGCACATGGGCGGCTCGCTGCAGATGGTACCCGTCCAGGCTACCGTGATAAGATTATAGTTTTCGGGCTTGTTTCCGCAGCTGACGAGTACGGCGGGCAGGGGATAAATCATGGTGCCCGGCTTCCAGTGCTGTTTCATGCTTATATGGGGCTTAGAGGAGTTTTATCTCGTCTTGGGACATTTCGCGTTCGCAATAGTGGCACTTCAGCACGATGGGGTCTTTGCTTACCACCGTGTAGCGCTGCATCATGGGTTCGTTGTTGGTGATGCACTTGGGGTTGACACATTTGACGATGCCGTGGATTTCCTGGGGCAAACCGATGGTGCGTTTTTCCACCACCTCGTAGTCGCGGATAATATTGATTTTGGCATTGGGGGCGATGAGCGAGATACGGTTCAGTTCCTGCTCTTCAAGAAAATGCTCGGAAACCTTGATGATGCCTTTTTTGCCCAACAGACGGCTGCTGAGGTTGTATCCGATGGTTACCTGCTGATCGGTCTGGTCCAACTGAAGAATGGAAACCACCTTGAAAAGCTTGTCTGAAGGTATATGGTCGATAACCGTACCGTTACGCAGGGCTTTGACCTGCATTTCTCCTTTATTCGTTGTCATACTCATAGTGCTTGCCACTCGTTAAATTAAACCCAAAACATTGCTGATAATGGCTTGACGAACATACAGACCGTTTTGTGCCTGTTGAAAATAATAGGCCTTGGGATTGTCGTCCACATCTTGTGAAATCTCGTTCACGCGGGGTAGCGGGTGCAGAATGCGCAAGTTGTCGCGGGAATGGTCCAGCATGTTGTTGTGCAGGATGTATAGGTCCTTGACGCGTTCGTATTCTACCAAATCGGTGAACCTTTCCTTTTGTACGCGAGTCATATAGAGGATGTCGGCCTGATTGATGATATCCTGGCTGAAAGTGGACATTTCGTGATAGGGAATGTGGTTTTGCTGGCAGATAATCTTGTATTCGTTGGGCATGGCCAGTTCTTCGGGCGAGATAAAGTAGAACGTCGGCGAGAAATACTTCATAGCCATAATTAGGGAGTGTACCGTGCGCCCGTATTTCAGGTCACCAACCATGACGATATTCAAGTTGTCCAGACGGCCTTGCGTCTTGCGGATGGAATAGATGTCGAGCAAGGTCTGGGTAGGATGCTGGTTGGCACCGTCGCCGGCATTGACAATGGGAACCTTGCTCACTTCAGAAGCGTAACGGGCCGCGCCTTCGAGATAATGGCGCATGATGATGATGTCGGCATAGTTCGACACCATTTTTATGGTATCCTTGAGGGTCTCTCCCTTGGTCGAACTGGAAGTGGCGGCATCAGAAAAACCGATGACCTTGCCTCCCAAACGGTTGACGGCAGTTTCGAAACTGAGACGCGTGCGGGTGGATGGTTCGAAAAATAGGGTGGCGGCCACTTTGCCTTTTAGAATGTCTTGGTTGGGATTGGCTTCGAAACCCTCTGCCAAATCGAGGATGCGCAAGATTTGCTCCTTGGAGAAATCAGTGATAGAAACAAGACTTTTGCTTTCCATATACGGACCGTTTTAAGTTGTACAAAGGTAGAGAATGCTTTTTAATTGAGGAAATTTATTTTTACTTTTGCCGTGCTGTTTTTTAAAGGAAATACAATGGCGAAAAGCAAACGGAAAACCGCCTCGGACAAATCACTCCCAACCAAAATATTTATGGCACTCTGGGCCTTGCTGGGCCTGGGTATTGTGTTGTGCATCATCGTCTTCTCTTTGATATCCAACGGCAAGATAGGCTATATGCCGCCCATCGAAGAGTTGCAGAACCCCAAGAATAAGTTCGCCACCGAAGTTTATACCAGCG
>CAYRHC010000224.1:0-2836 GCA_964423935.1 uncultured Bacteroidales bacterium
TAGGCATCGCGCCAATGCTGCGAGTTGGGCAGGGCATTGCCCACATAGGCGAAATCCTGATGACGGTTGGCACCGATAAGCTGTTTATAGGGTTTGCCATTCAGATAAAAACCATCCTTGTCTTTGAACTCGGCCTTACGGATACCGGCGCGCAGCATACCGCCATCGAGCGACTGCTTGCCTTTTTTGAGGCGCAACTGCACTTGGTACAAATAGGGGTCGTCCGGGCTCCACAGATGAGGCCGTTCCACTTGAAAGCGCTGCTTGACAGTCTGGTAAGCGCCAGCCTGCAATTTAATTTTCGACCGGGTCACTTGAAGCAATATACCGTTCCGGTCGCAGAGCCGGGTTTCGAGCGTTACCAGGCCTCCCCTACCGCTCTTGTCGGCTATTTCAGTATCAACGCAGACCGTAGCCGATTTTTCGCTGATGTTTTCGTAGTGAAGGAAGACACCGCCGCCAGCCACCTGATGACGTTCCACCACAGCATCGGTTATATACTGTTGCTCAGTAGCTATCATCCAGACATCACGGTAGAGGCCGCCGTGATAGGCAAAATCGAGCGTATATTGGGTCTTGCCCGGCGGATAACTCTTATCGTTGGAATTGTCGGTGCAAAGCGCCAGTACGCAAGTATCGCCTGCCTGTACGCCATAGTCGTTCAGACAAAGGGCAAAAGGCAGATAGCCGCCAAAATGCTGTAGTATGCTGTCGCCGTTAAGATAGAGCGTTGTCTTGCCCATCGCGGCCTCGAAATAGACAGTCACGCGCTTGCCCTGCAACGAGGGTTCAAGGACGAAATGCTTGCGATACCAGGCCTTACCTTGATAGTTGCGGCTGCCACTGGCCTCGGCGGGCATCAGTTGAACGCTATGAGGAAGGCTCACCACTTCCCAAGCTTCGTCCTGAAAATCGCGGGTCATGGCACCTGGCACATCTCCACGGCAAAAACGCCAGCCCAGATTGAAATTGTAGACTTCTCGGCCACTGTCATCGAGGGTGAACATGCCGGCCACCGAATGACGCGGCTGGTAGGCCCACAGCGACACCATCGCGAACAGGCAGCAACCAAGGCTTGTTAATAGTCTTTTCATCATCGTTTCTATTTTTGTTCTACTTGTTTACTCGCTATCTTGTTGAAAGAACGCAGGGCCCCGTCGCGCCAAATGCCTTCCACTTGGACACCGCCGGGCGCATGCAGTCGAAAATGCACATCCCAGTCTTGCGGCCAAGCTGGACAAACAGCCAGACTGCCATCGCTATTTTCCTGCAACAACATTTCCTGCAAGCCTATCATGGCTGAGCCTCCCCAGTTATGGTCGGGCGTCCAGTCGAAACCCGGCCCCCAAAAAGTGGGGAAACGGTGTGGTCCGTCCTGAAACTTAAGCAGCGTCCAAGCCTTGGCCTCATCGGTAAGGCCCAAACAGGCTGCAAAGATATTGTATTGTTTCCATCCCACATGACTGCGGAATTTCTGCACATCCGGATCATAAAAATAGGTATTGAGGGCCCACTGCATCGTATCGGCAGCGGTGTCGGGGCGGAACAGCCGCCAGGGCCAGACGGCATAGAGTTGCGGGGCTTCGGTGTTGTTGACGCGTTCCCAGGTTTCGGCCGGAGCCAACATAGTCTTGCCATTCAACTCTCGCAGTGGCAAGTCGGGAAGTTTTGCCTTGAAAGCCAGCCAATGTTCACGGCGTTCCTCAGGGATATCCTCGCCGGCAAAAGCCTCGCTCACAACCCCTAGCGCAGCCAACGTGGACGAAGCATTGCGGGTCAGCTTGTAAGTCTCGCAGGCAGAACCGGGATAGAAAGTCATCTTGCCGTTTTCATCCAACACAGGCTCGCCCCGTTGAAGGGCAAGGTAGGCATAGTGTTCTTCAAAAAAGAGCAAGGAACTGTCTATCAAGGGATAATAAGCACTGATGTCGATACCGGCATAGCGTTTGGCTTCCAAAATCATCCAACAGAATTCCAAAGCCGCATCCCACTGATATTCAAGCCATTTGTTATATTCCATGCCAGCATCGTAACCTTGCGGACGTTTCCAGGAATATTCACTGGGATTGGGTAGGCCGAAATTTTCCATCTGCTCGGTAAAGCAGGCACCATCGTGCTGCCAGTAATAACGGCTACGCCAACGCGCATTGTTAAGCAGACGGCGGTAATACTCAAACTGGCTGTACATCATATCCACATCGCCGCTCTTAAGCATGGGAAAATAGACCAGCCGCTGGTTCTGCGCCGTAAAAGTACCGCCGCCCCAATTACGGAAATCGGGGCTGAAAGGCCGTTTAGCGTTCACATACACAGGGTCGAAGGTAAACAGACCTCCGTTGAATTTGGTCGGATAGCTGCCGTAGGCATTGCAAGCCAGTTGATAACGGAAAAGCTGGTAGTTACGGCCCAGTTTCCAAGCCTCGTAGGCAGCGGAATCCATCTGGGAAACAGGCGTATAGGGATTGATGCAGATATAGCTGCGCTGCCAGAATGCTTGCCACCAGTCCAAGGTCTTTTGCTCGTCGCGAGCGTAACGCACCGAGGCGCGAAGCCGTCGCAGAGAGCGTTGCCAATCCTTTTCCAACTGCTTTTCCGGGCGCGTGAGGTCATAGGTTTGCGTATGCAGGGCCAAACTCAGGCGATGATGACAGCGCTTGCGCCACGACTGCAAGCGCCATGCCCGATAGTCGTTTCCTTCCTCATGGAAGGACAAGGTATCCTTAAAGCGAAAACCGCGACCGTACAGCACACCGCCAAAGCGCAGGCCGCCCAGCGGATTGTCGAGCGAATCCTTGACAGCCTCCAAACCCTGTTGCGCCACCGTGACATCGAAAAC
>CAYRHC010000225.1:0-2824 GCA_964423935.1 uncultured Bacteroidales bacterium
CCATAACCATAACCATAACTACCCTTGCCGTAGCCATAGTAAGCCTTGTATTTGTGACGGCTGAGACTGACATCGTTCACCACGACAGAACATTTCTTGAGATTCTTCTGACGCTGCAGCGTGTTCAGATAGCCCAGCGCTTTCTTGGTGGTGACACCCGAACGGCAAACATACAGGCAGAGATCGGCCACACGAGCGATGATGGCTGTATCGGGAACCAAGGCAATAGGAGCCGTATCGAGAATGATGTAGTCGTAGCGTTCCTTGAGGCTGGCGACAAGCGTATCAAGTGCCTGACGGGTAACCAGTTCGGTCGGGTTGGGCGGGACGGTACCACCGGGCAGAATATCCAGATGGTCGCTCAAATCGGAGGTGAAAATCAAATCGTTGATATTGATACCTTCGGGATCGTTCAGATAGTTGGACAAACCCCTTTCTTTGGTGGGGAAATCGAAAGCCTTGTTCAGACCGGGCTTGCGGATATCAGCACCGATTACAAGCACTTTCTTGCCCATATAAGCCAAGCTGGCCGAAAGGTTGGCGGCAATGGTAGACTTGCCTTCGCCAGGTTGCGACGAGGAGATGAGGACCACTTTTTCACCTTTTTCAAGCATGAAGAGCAACTGGGTACGCAAGGCGCGGAAAGCCTCTTCCATCAGGTTGTTGCGGTTTTCGTGCACCATCACCATACCCTTGACGCGGTCTTCCTTGGAAGCGTCGGGCAATTCGGCCAGCACGGGCAAATTGGTGATTTTTTCAACGTCCTCGCGGTCTTCAATCTTGTATTTGAGCAGCTCGGAAACATAGATAAAGGCGATAGGCAGACAGCAACCCAGTACCAAAGCCACCAGCAGAATCATCGATTTTTTGGGAGCCACCGGTGCATTGTCGGCCAAAGCCTCAGCAATGATACGTCCATTGTTAGCCGTGGCCGAAAGCGTAATGGCATTCTCTTCGCGTTTTTGCAGCAAAAGCGTATAAAGCGCAGCCTTGATTTCCTGCTGACGCGATATAGAAAGGAATTCCTTTTCGTTCTCGGGAGCTTGGGTGATACGTGTCTGGAAAGTGCCCGATTCTTTCTCGATAGCGCTCTTGCGGATAAGCAAGCCGTTCAAAACGGTACCCACCGAAGTTTCCACCATCTGGTACATGGTTTCGATGGCCGAACTTACCGATACTACAGCCGGGTTGCTCTCGGACGAGGTGAGCAACAGGCGCTTGCGCTCGATAACCAGACTGTTGTACTGTTCGATAACAGTAGAAAGGTCCTTGTCGGTAAGGCCCACATTGGAGGGAACAATTTCGCCCACATGCTTGTGGTCGCTCATATAGTCGCGCAAATATTCCACCAGCGTAATCTGGGTGTTCACTTCGGTAAACATCTGCTGATAGCGCGAATTCTCTTCCAAGGCCAATTGGGCTTCCGAACTGAGGTCGGTAAGGCCGGCGCGCTGTTTGAAGTCGGCAATCTGGCGGTCGGTAGAACTCAGCTCATCGTCGATGATGAGGATACGTTCGTTGATAAATTTGGCCGTAGCCTCGGCCACCATATTCTTTTCGTTGTTGGCATCCACATTGTAAAGGTCTACCAGACAATTGATAAAGTCTACGCCATAGCGTTTGTTGCTACACTTGAACGAAATATTGGCAATGGAGGTCTGCTTGGAAGAGGCAGCTACCGCCAGGTTGGCAGTATGGATACGCGCAGCCGTAATGGGCGACATAATGCGCGTGAGCATCTTGTAAGGACGACCTTCAGCCTCGAGGGCAGATTGGAAAGACTCACCCTTGGTAAGGCTGATAACCGCTCCCACTTGGGTCGTGACAACGGCAGGCAGACTGTCGAAATGCAGAGCCTCCACACAGGGTTTGCCATCAAGCATATATTTTAGGTTGATATCCACACTGGCATCAGGGTTCACTTGGGTCTTGAGCGTGGCCGAACCGATAAACTTGGCAGCATCTTCGGGCGTTGCGTACACCACCACTGGTTCGTTGCGATACAAGGGAATGTCGTAGCCGAAAGCCCTTGGCTTGTACGAAATGATATAACGCTTAAGGTTGATAATGACATTCTTGACCAGTGTGCGGCTTTGCAGTATTTCCACCTCGTTGTCGAAAGACGAGGTCATGGACAGCATACCCATGCTCTGCGCCGACATCATCAGCGGCGTGCTGGTGGCCGAGCGCTTTTCCTTTTCTTTAACCAGCACCGAAGCCGAAACATTGTATTTCGGCATCTGGAACTGCAAATAAACAAAAGCCAATATGACACAACAGGCGACACTGACAACAAACCAGGGCCAATGTTCGAGGCACTTGAAGAACCACTCTTTAATGTCGATACCCTCTTCTTGCGTCTTATCGGGTTGTTGGTAATTGGTATTTTCAGCCATAGTATTCAATAAGTGAGATGTAAAGACTACAATAGAATATTAACCAGCAAAGAGGCAACGGAAACCAAAATGGACCCGGCCGAGAACCACAACGAAGTGGCACTGCCGATATCGGAGTTATGTGCCTTCACCTTATTGGGAGCAACGTAAATCACATCGTTCTGCTGCAGATAATAATACTCGGAATTGATGATGTTGGCATCGTTGAGGTTGAGAGAAACCACCATTGTCTCGCCCTGGGCGTTTTCGCGGATAAGCTTCACATCATCGCGCACGCCCCAGACCGTCATGTCGCCGGCCATGGCCAAAGCCTCGAAGATATTCACCTTTTCGTTGCTGACATTGAATGTACCGGCCCGCGACACTTCGCCCAAGACCGAAATCTTGTAGTTGGCCATGCGCACGTTCACGATGGGCGTTTCCTTAAG
>CAYRHC010000226.1:0-2819 GCA_964423935.1 uncultured Bacteroidales bacterium
TCCAACTGGCAGGCCGAAGTGCTGACGCAGGCCCAGCAGGAATATGCCGCTTTAGATGCCTGGTCGGTGCGCGAAATCTACTTGAAATTGCAGAGCGTTAAAGCTGCAGCAAATCTCTGATGATACCGTCCGAAACGAAATAGGCTTCGGGTGCCAGCCTGAGGCTGGATTTTTCGTGTATAAGCTGTCCTTGGCCGATAAAAACCCGGGCCTGCTCCAGGCAGTAGTCTTTGGTTTGCTGTCCGAAACGATGTTGCAGGTCGTCAAGGTCGATGCCCTCGCTCGTGCGCAGTCGCGTGAGCAGGTAGTCGTTGAACATGTCCTGTGGCCGGAGCAGTTCTTCCTCGCGCTGGAAGTTGCCTTGAACATAGCTGCGGATGTCGGCGGCGTTCCAGCGCCGCCGACATCCGCCGTCGTAGCTGTGGGCGGAAGGCCCGAGGCCCAGATAGGGACGGCCGTTCCAGTAGGATGAATTGTGTTGGGAGCGGCGGCCGGGCAGTGCAAAATTGGAAATCTCGTAATGCTCGTAGCCGGCCGCCTGCAGTTTGTATACCAGGAGCGCGTACATGGTGGCGGCCAGGTCGTCATCGCAGGCGGTCCATCGGCCACGTGCCAGGCTTTTAGCCAGCGGCACCTCGGGCTCCAGCGTGAGCATATAGGCCGAGATGTGCTGAACCCCCAAGGCCAGGGCCTGGTCGATGCTGGCCTCGAAACTGTCCAAACTCTGGTGGGGCAGACCGAACATCAAGTCGATGCTGATATTGTCGAAACCGGCGGCCTGCGCACCCTGCACGGCTCGTCGGGCGGTCTGCGCATCGTGGCGTCTTCCGATAAAGGCCAATTCCCCGTCGTTGAAACTTTGTATGCCTATGCTCAGCCGGTTGAAGGGCAGGGCGCGCAGGCTCTCAAGGTAGCTGTCGCTCAAGTCGTCGGGATTGGCTTCCAGCGTGATTTCTTCGGCCTTGTCGAGCGGGTAATGGCAGGCGATGCCATCGAAGATGCGTTGGAAGTCCTTGGCAGCGAGCAGGCTGGGCGTGCCGCCGCCAAAGTAGACGGTGGCCAGGTGCCTGGCCACCGTCTCCGGCCTGGCGGCGGCACACCCAAGAAAAGACACCGTCTCGTCCAACTCTCGCAACAGGGCGTCAAGGTAAGCTTGTTTTAGCTCGGGATGCGCTGCCAAGCTGCGCGAATAAAAGTCGCAGTAGCCGCATTTGCGCTGGCAAAAGGGCACATGAATATATAGTCCGCAGGCTTGGCTTGGCATAAGAAACCGTAATTTTAACTATTCCTTGCTACGATTGGCCTGCGAAGGTATTTGTTTATTCACCAATATTAATTACCTTGCGACACTTTTTTGCAAAAATCAACTAACAACTTAACAACTAACATCAATAACAACTATGAAAACTTATCAAACCGGCGAAATCAGAAATATCGCCATCATTGGTAGCTCTGGCTCTGGAAAAACCACCCTCGCCGAAGCCATGCTTTTCGAGGGTGGGGTCATCAAACGCCGCGGTACGGTAGAAGCCAAGAACACCGTCTGCGACTATTCTCCTGTAGAACAGGAATATGGATACTCGGTATTCGCCACGCCTTTCTGCGTGGAATGGAACAACAAAAAACTGAACATTATAGACTGCCCCGGTGCTGACGACTTTGTAGGTGGTGCTGTTACCGCCCTGAACGTTACCGAGGCAGCTGTCATTTTGGTCAATGGCCAGTCGGGTCTGGACGGCGGTACGATGAACGCCTTCCGCAACACCGAAATCTATAACAAGCCCGCCATTTTCGGCATCAACCAGTTGGATAAGGACAAAGTCGATTTCGACGTGGTGTTCGAACAATTGCGCGAAGCCTACGGCAGCAAGGTTGTCCGTGTACAGTATCCCGTGAATGCCGGCGAAAACTTCAACCAGGTTATCGACGTGCTGCTGATGAAACGCTACACCTGGAAGCCAGAAGGCGGTGTTCCCACCATCGATGAGGTGCCTGCCGACCAGATGGAAAAAGCCCAGACCTTGCGTTCAGAACTGGTGGAAGCCGCTGCCGAATGCGACGATGCCATGCTGGAGAAATTCTTCGAAGAAGGCGACCTTAGCGAAGAGGAAATCCGCACCGGTATCCGTCAAGGCTTGCTCAACCGCACCATGTTTCCCGTTTTCTGCGTATGCGCCAACAAGGATATGGGCGTGCGTCGTCTTATGGAGTTCCTGGGCAACGTTACTCCTACTCCGCTGACCGCCAAGAGCCTCGTCAACACCGAAGGTCAGGAAGTTCCTTACGATGCTTCGGCTCCCGCACCCAGCATTTTCTTCTATAAGACCACCGTCGAACCGCATATCGGTGAAGTGAACTATTTCAAGGTGATTTCCGGTACGCTTCACGAAGGCGACGACCTTGTCAATGCCGACCGTGGCTCCAAAGAACGTATAGCCCAGATTTTCGTGGCTGCGGGTTCCAACCGTATCCCCGTTACCGAACTGGTTGCCGGCGATTTGGGCGTTACCGTCAAACTGAAAGATGTCAAGACGGGCAATACCCTCAACGGTAAGGGCGTAGACAACAAATTCAACTTCATCCAATATCCCGATCCCAAGTATCGCCGTGCCGTCAAGCCCGTCAACGAGGCCGATATGGAAAAGATGATGTCCATTCTGAACCGTTTGCATCTGGAAGATCCTACCTACATTATCGAACAGTCGCGCGAACTTAAGCAGACCATCCTGCACGGTCAGGGCGAGTTCCATCTGCGTACGCTCAAATGGACGGTAGAGCGCATCGACAAGTTGCCTATCGAGTTCGACGAACCCAAGATT
>CAYRHC010000227.1:0-1019 GCA_964423935.1 uncultured Bacteroidales bacterium
GCGCGATTTGCTGCTGATGTTGGCTTTCCAATATGGCGTGAAGCTGCTTATCGAAGCTTGTTTGGGTACGCCCATGGCCTATGTCGCCATCAAGTACATCCGCCGTTATCTGAATGCTCAGTAAAAACAGAACTTTAGCGTTTGAACCAAGCCTGTAGTTTGCGCCAAGGAGCCAGCAGTAGTTTGCCCAAGCGGTATTCCTTGGACCCCTGCAAAGCATAGAAATAATTGGAGCGTTGCGGGTTGGGGTAGTATTGGCTGTAGAGCAGGCGATGGTTTTCCCAAAGCTGCTTGCGCGTGCGATAGTCGATATCGCCTTTTCCCAGCCCCTTAAAAGAAGTGTTGCGCGATTTTTTCACGATGCGGTAATAGCAGACCACCGAATCCAGACAATAGACCTTGGGGCTCAGTTCGAGCAGTGAGAGAATGAAATCCCAGTCTTCCAGTCCTTCGTGCATATTGGGATTGTAGCCTGGCGTTCGGTCGTAGTCGCTGCGACGGTATAGGCATGAATTGAAAATGCAGTTGCATACCAGCATGGTTTCCATATCGAAGGGCGGCAGATTCCACAGACCTTTTTCGCAACCGAATTTTTCGGCTTTGCCGTAGACGATGCTGATGTCGGGGTGTTCGGCCAGTACGGGAACGGCGCGTTCGAGATAGTCGGGGGCAATCTTGTCATCACCGTCTAAGGGCAGAATGTACTCGCCCTGGCTATGATCGATGGCGTAGCGACGGGTCAGGCAAACGCCTTCGTTCTCCTTGTGGAAAACTTGGAAGCGGGCATCGTCGGCAGTGAGCGCTTGTGCAAGGCTGAGCGAGTTGTCTGTGCTGCCGTCGTCTACGATGATACATTCCCAGTTGGGGTAGCTCTGAGCCCTCACGCAATCGATGGCATCCTTGATGTAAGGTGCCTGATTGTAACATGGAATGATGATGGAAACCAATGCTTGCTTGTCCATAAGGGTATGGTTTACAGATTACTTAGAGATGCTCTCGGAGAAATTGCCACGAACGTT
>CAYRHC010000227.1:1029-2807 GCA_964423935.1 uncultured Bacteroidales bacterium
AACGTTCTTGCCAAAGGCTGAGCTTTTGTGTCATGGCATCCCAGTCGGGCTGGGCACTCAGTTGAAGGTGGGCGGTATCTGCCGCGCCAGCTGCGGACGCTTCCTTGGCAGCGTCCGTCAGCTGGCGCTCCTCTAGCCCCAGCAAACTCAGCAGCGACTGCACTCGGCTTAGGCCGCGCGCCTCGTTGCCTAGTGTCAGGAAGGGTTTGCGATAAACCACCGAGAAGACCGTCCCATGGAAAGAGTCGGTAAGAATATAGGCCGCGTCCCGGAAATGCGCCAGCCATTTTTCCACGCTATCGCCCCGATGCAAATCCTTGTAGGTTCTATTTACTACCAGTGGCAGGCTTAGCCGCTGGGCCAAATCCCTAGCGAGCGCCAGCCGGCGCTCGCTAGGGTCGAGCAGATAAGCGAAAATATAAGGATGTCCCTTGGCCGGCTGCGCCTCGAGCAGGCGGTTGTAGTCGTCGGCGGTAAGCAACAGTGTCGGGTCCAGTGCCTGACAAGCTTCCAGACCGAAATGTTCGCGGCACAGCGCCACGCCGGAGCTTTCGCGCAGCGAAACGGCATCGAACTGCTGTATCAGCTGGCGGCAAGCGGCCGTTTCCGCAGGCGTGTATTCCCAAGTATCGGTGCCGAACGACGCGGCATAGGCCAGTTTCTTGCCTTTGAATCCATGCGCAAAAGCCAGATACATATCCTCAATATGAGCATTGTACTTGGGCCGCCATACCTGATCGCTGCCAACTATCAGGGCTTCAAGATGATAGCTCTCAATCTTGGAGGCTTCCGGATACTTACTTCGCGGCTCGATGAGCGAAATCCGTCCTTTTACAAAACGGCGCAAAGGCCTCTCCCTACGTTTTAGCAAGCAGGGAGACATAAGCCGTGGTGCCGGCTTCCCCAGCCATTTGCGGAAAATGGCCTTGGTGTTGACGGCCAAATAATCGTAATAGGAATGTTGTAGCAGCGACTCCAAATCGAAAGTATAAGGCTCGTGCCCCAGCTGTCGAAGCACCTGCTGCAGCGCATAGTTCTGCAGTATGCCGCCGTAGTTGAGCGACAAGGGTTGGGTAACGATGCCTATTTTCATGCAGGCCTGGCTCGGTTTACAGATTACTTGAAAATGCCTAATTTCTCGTAGGTCTTGATTTTCAGTTTGATGGTACTCTCGATGTAGATTTTCTCAAATTCAATGTCGGCAAGGGAAGCCCCTTCAGTCACGGCATCGGATGCGGCCTTGGCACTTAAAAGCGAAGCGCTAAAACGCGGCTCCATATAGTTGTTGGAACGCATCGACTGTTCGGTTACGGACAGTACCTCTCCGCATCGGTGGTCAAGAGCTTCGGCAATCTGTTCGGCTTTGACCTTGGCTTTTTTGGCGGCTTCAACGCGCAAACTGTCCTGGTATTTTTCGAGTTGGCTGCAAACCGCCTTGTCAACGCTGGTGCGCGACACGCCAATCTCTTCCATGGCCATCAGCACTTGCGTGGCCTGTTTGGCCGAAGTGGTCTTCAGGTTGTAGTTCTTTTTCAGCAGCACCTGACCCTTGCGCAGCAGGTATTGCTTGAAATTGCTGGCCAAATCGTTCACCACCAAATTCTTTTCAATATCGATTCCCAACGACTGTAAGGCTGACAGCATTTGCTTTTCCTTGCTGGCCAGCGATGTGTCTTTGCCATAGTCTTTTTCGTCGATGCATATATTAAGGTATATCTCATCGGCGGGAATATACGCTTCGGCCGTAGCCGACACTTCGATATACGGTGCAGATTGTT
>CAYRHC010000228.1:0-2797 GCA_964423935.1 uncultured Bacteroidales bacterium
TGTGATGGTCGGAGAATGTCAGCATCTGCGCCTGTGCATCCATCTGTTGCAGTTGTCCAAGGAAACCCCTGGGAGATCCTATGCCACAAAAACCGAGTACGGGCCGTCCTCCCTCAAAAGGCTGATTCCCGGTGCAAGACTGCCAGCCGTCATAACGCAGGGTGGTAAAATACAGCGTCTGACGTTCTTCGAGCGCCAAGGCCTGACGAATTTCCGCTTGCTTTTCCTCTCCTAAATCCGCAGGACATTTCGAGACGATGACAATGTCAGCGCGTTTTTTGCCTGCTGCCTTTTCCCGCAGTCTGCCGTAGGGCAGCATGAAATCGTTGTAGACAGGTCTGCCGAAGTCCATCATCATGATAGATAAGCTAGGTGTCACAGCGCGATGCTGGAAGGCGTCGTCCAGAAGAATCAGGTCGGTTTGGGGAAACAGCTCCAGCAGTCGGCAGATGCCTTTGCGCCGGTTTTCCTGCACGGCCACTTTAATTTTCGGAAACTTGCGGAACATCTGTAGAGGTTCATCGCCTATGCTCTCCACGCTGCTGTTTGCATCGGCCAGCACAAAGCCTTTGGTTTTGCGTTTGTATCCTCTGCTAAGGCAAGCTACGTGAAACTCGTCTTGCAACAGCCGTATGAGGTATTCCGTATGGGGAGTCTTGCCCGTTCCTCCTACTGTAATGTTGCCAATGCAGATAACCGGAATGTGAAAACGCACCGAAACAGACCGTCCTTGGTCGAACCTTCTGTTGCGGATATCAATCATCCATCCGTACAGTTGCGAGATGCTTCGTAGAGGATTCAAGACAGCAATCCCTAGTTGATATCAAGCGTATAAGGCATCAAAGCCATGGTGCCGGTGCCTCTTTCCAGTTCCTTGACGAATTTGCTGAGCTTGATCCCCGGCTTGCTGCTAAGCAGCAAATCCTCGGTTTCGCCGCTCAGGCTTTCGAGCAAGGCGGTAAGGGTATCCTTTTGTTTGGGATAGCTAACGACGGCGTAGTCTTCTACCTTGGCCATAGCGGCAGCCATCTCGATGGCATCGTCCAGATAGCCAAGCTTGTCCACCAAACCCAGTGCCAAGGCTTGTTCGCCGGTCCATACACGGCCCTCGGCCACCTTCTTGATATCCTTGACATCCATATGGCGTCCTTCGGCGCAGCGCGAGGTGAAAAGTTCGTAGCCGCGTTCGATGTTTTGCTGCATCAAGGCCTTTTCGCCAGGTGTCATTTCGCGCATGAAGTTGCCGAAGTCGCTATAACGGTTGGTTTTAACCATATCGTAGTGCAACCCTATCTTCTGGAACAGCTCCGATGCATTGAAATTCAAGCCGAAAATGCCGATAGAGCCGGTAAGCGTGGTGGGTGAAGCGATGATGCTGTCGGCGTTGCTCGAAATATAATATCCGCCCGAAGCGGCATAAGTACCCATGGAAACCACTACCGGCTTTACTTTCTTCAGCTCCTTGACGGCCTGGCAAATCTGTTCGGATGCGAAAGCGCTACCGCCGGGAGAGTTCACGCGCAGCACCACGGCCTTAATGCTCTTGTCTTCCTGCAGCTCCTTAAGTTCTTTGATAACAGGGTTATAGACAATTTCTTCGGCACCGCCGCCCCGAATGCCACTGCTCTTGTCGTAAATCTGGCCGGCTGCATACATAACGGCAATCTTGTCCGGTTGGTATTTGATATCCGTTTCGGTAATACTGTTCAGGTTGCGTACACTGACAAGTTTCAAATCCTTGCTCGCAACGCCCACCTTGCTGGCTAAGAAGTCTTTCATGTCCGGCACATAGCAAAGAGAATCTATCAGGCCGCATTCAACGGCGCATGAGGCTTCTTTCAGAATAAGGAAATCGTCGGCAATGCGGTTCAGTTCTTCCTTGCTAAGACCGCGTGATGCGGAGATGTCTCCCAGCATGTTGTTCCAGATGCTATTCATATAAGAAAGCGTCTGTTCCCTGTTGGCATCGCTCATCTTGGTGTTGATATAAGGCTCTACAGCCGATTTGTACGTTCCGACTTTGAAAACTTGAGGCTTGACACCGAATTTCTTCAAGACATCGGTGTAGAAGACGGGCGTTGCTGACATGCCGTAAAAACCGACGGAGCCCTGCGGGTTCATCATGATGGTGTCGGCAACCGAACTAATATAATAGGCCCCTTGTTCACACACCTGTTCAATGTAGGCGTAGATGAATTTGCCGCTCTGTTTGAATTCCAGCAATGCTTGACGGATTTCTTCGAAGCTGGCCGGGCCTCCTTGGAGAATACCGGTTTTCAGGTAAATACCTTTGATGTTGTCGTCCTTGGCGGCGCGCTTTATGGCCTGACGGATTTCGTTAAGGCCCAAGGTTTCTTCTTCGTCTCCGTTGACAATTCCGGCAAGGCCGCCGAAGGTGTCGTCTCCATTGCCATATTCTACAACGCTTCCGTTAAGGGGAACTTTCAAAATGCTGTTCTCTTCGAGCACAACTTCCTGACTGGTCGATGAAATAAGGGCTGAAAGCATCCAGATACCCAAAATGCCGCAGAGAATGCTGGCCAGAATAACGCCCAGCGCGGCGGCTAATGTTGTTTTGAAAAATGATTTCATATCAATATAATGTATGACATATGTGTAATATCTCTCGGGAAACTACCATATATAATAGCTGGGCAAAGGTAATGATTGTGAAACTGTTTTGAAAACTTATCTCGAAAATCAACCTTAATCTGATGCAGGTCGTTCTTTGCGGCTCTACAAGCTATTTTCCAACTCATTGAAAGATAGTCAGATGCGAGATATAGGGAAAAATTTT
>CAYRHC010000229.1:0-2792 GCA_964423935.1 uncultured Bacteroidales bacterium
AGGAACACCGTCTGTGCATACTGACGCCATGGACGGCCCAGAAACACCTTGGCAGCCTCATCGCCAACCGTCACGCGGCAATGGTCGAACACGTAACCGTAATCGTTACCTTCGGGCGTAGAAGCAGCCGTCAGATAGCCACCGCGCTTGGCATGGATTTCGCAATTCTTGAAGTAAGCCACCGATGAACCGAAGATGAAATCGACCGTGCCTTCGATATAGCAGTTTTCGTAGTACTGACGACTCCGGCGGCCCCAGTTGTACATGGTGTCCTGGTTGCCCAGAAAACGGCAGTTGCGGAAAGCGGCCTTATCGCCGGCCACAAAGATAGCCACGGCCTGCCCTACCGGACCGGCCGAGTTTTCGAACGTGATGTTTTCGGCATGAAAATCGGGGCCATAGACATAGAAACTCGAAGAGCCCGAGGTACCCTTGTCTTCGCCGAAGACATTCTTCTTGCCGGCATAATCGTCATAGGTCAGGATGGTTTTCTCCACATCTTCGCCTATAAAGGTGACATTCAGTTTGCTGGCAGGAAGTATCAGTTTTTCCTTGTACACACCGTTGCGGATATAGATACGCGTGCGGGCAGCCTTGCGAAAATCAGGCACTGCATCGATAGCATCCTGTACCGAGAAGAAATCGCCCGAACCGTCCTTGGCCACCACATAATCGTAATGACGCACAAAAGGAGCCAACTGTGGAATCTTCTGCGACATTTCGTCCAGAATCAGCCAAGCCATACGTTTGGCTCCGTACACACAAAGATGCGTATCGTCCTCGCGACCGTCGGGCATAGCCAGATTGGTTCCCTTTTCAATCCACATATACAGACGTTTGGAATCTTCAGGGCCAAGCGATTTCACCAGTTCGCGGCTGGAGATGTTGTGGTCGATAAGAATGACATTCATTTCCTTGGCCACATCGCGGACGGCTTGCAGATAGTCGCCGTGAGTTTCCTGCAACTGGCCGTTTCCGTCGAATTTGCGGCGCACCATCGAGGTAAGCAGCACGGGTATGCCACCCTTCTCGCGGGTTGCGTTCACGTATTGGCGCAGGCTTTCGTTATAGGTCGTACCAGGGTCGGTGTGACGGTCTTCCTTGGGTTTCTGGTCGTTATGGCCGAACTGGATAAACACGTAGTCGCCCGGCTGGATTTTGTCGTACACCTTCTGCCAATGGCCTTCGTCGCGGAAACTCTTGCTGCTGCGGCCGTTCAGGGCATGATTGTCGACCACCACATAGCGACTGTCCAGGTAAGCGCCCAGCATTTGGCCCCAACCCCTTTCTTGCGCATTCTTTTTCAGACTTTTGTTGGCGCAAGTGGAATCGCCGATGGTGAAAATGGTGATTTTTTTCTGTTCTTGCGGCGTAAAAGCAAGGCAGCAGGCCGCCATCAAGCTCAGCGCCAATAATTTGCACGTTTTCTTTATCATCCTTCAAAACATTTATATCCCGCTTAGGGACGATTACTACTCTATATTTTGCGATTTCATTAACAACTCCACCACATCTCTGATAGCTCCTGCACCACCCGCATGTGGGGCTACGAAATGCGCCATTTCTTTTACCGTAGGATGAGCGTCTGCCGGACAGCAGGCCAAACCGGCCAAGCGCAAGGCGGGCAAATCGTTCAAATCGTCGCCCACGTAAGCCATTTGCTCATCGGAAAAGCCATAGGTCTCTTTTATTTGCTGCCAAGCCACGCGCTTGTCTTGAACGCCTTGACAGACACAGGTGATGCCGAGTTCCTCGGCGCGATGGGTCACGATGGCGGAGTTGCGGCCGGTGATAATGGCGCTTTTCCGACCGGCGGCATGCCATAGGGAAATACCCAGACCATCCTTGGCAGAAAAGGATTTGAATAATTCTCCATTAGGCCCGATGTTGATACGGCCATCGGTCATGGTACCGTCTACATCCATCACCAGCATAAGCACCTTGGCGGCTTTGCCCCTAATTTCTTCCGATGCTCTCATTCCTTATACTATACTATGCCTTGACGTAACAAATCGGTCAGATGAACCATGCCAATGGGCCGCCCCGCCTCATCTATAACAGGCAACACATTGACCGGTCGAGGCTGATGTTTTTCCATCACGGACAATGCAGATGCGGCCAATTCGTCTTTGGTGATAATCAAAGGTCTCCGTGTCATCATCTTGGACACCGCCTCTGATAAGAACTGACAACCCTTGGCAATGCCCCGACGGATGTCACCATCGGTTATCAAACCCACAAACAGTCCGCTATCGTCCACCACGGAAGTCGCCCCAAGACCCTTGTCGGTCATCGTAAAGAGCGCTTCCTGCGCCGTCTGGTTTTGATGCACAACCGGGTTTTCATCGCCACTGTGCATCACATTTTCTACCGTCAGCAAGAGGCGTCGGCCCAGCGAGCCTCCCGGGTGGAAGAGGGCAAAGTTCTGTTTGGCAAAGTTTCTGGCTTCCAACAGTGCAATGGTGATGGCATCGCCCATAGCCAAAGTAGCGGTGGTACTGGCTGTTGGAGCAAGGCCCAGCGGACAAGCTTCCTTTTCTACGGCTACATCGATAAAGAAATCGGCATACTTGCCCAGCGTTGATTCACGTCGTCCGCTTAGGGCGATGATTTTTGCCCCTATCCGCTTGATTATCGGCAAGATATTGACAATCTCGCCACTTTCGCCACTGTTGGAAATGGCAATCACCACATCATCGGCCGTCACCATGCCCAAATCGCCATGAAAAGCTTCGGCAGGATGCATGAAAAATGCCGGCGTTCCGGTACTTGCCAGACTGGCGGCTATCTTC
>CAYRHC010000230.1:0-2727 GCA_964423935.1 uncultured Bacteroidales bacterium
TGCGGGCCGTTTCCAGACGGCTCAGATTGACATCGCTCAAGATGAGTTGGCTTTCCAGGCTGAAGGCGGCGTTTTCTGCCAGCACTTCGTCCATTTCCAAAATCAAGGCATGACCGCCGTAAAGTTCGTCGGCGCTGCTTTCGCCCAGTCCGGACGAGGCGTAGAGGCAGGCGGCTTTCAGACTCTGTGCGCGTGCCAACAGGCGCTCGCGTCGCTGGATATAGGCACCCTGGCGGTCGCTTTGACAAGACAAGTGTACCAGAATATCGGCACCGTCCAAGGCCAGAGCTTCGGCTTGAGACTCCAAGCTGTCGTCGTGATGGAACAAAATGGCTATCTGGGCTTCGTCGACTTGAATGAGCAGGTGTTCGCTACAAGGAATGTTCTGCCCCAGCAATTCGATTTCTTCGTAAGGAAAGCTCTGGGCAAACCAGCGCTGTTGCGTATAGTGGAAATTCGTGTCGGGAACCAGTCCCAAAATCTTTCCATGCTGTATGGCCAGGGCTACTTTATAATGTTGTTGGCCGATGGCAATGGGTAGGCTGAGCACCGTCAGCGTGCAGATGTCCTTGTCGGCTTCCAGAATGTGGGCCAAGGCGGTGCCTGCCTGATCGATGAGGCTGCGTTGGTAGAAGAGGTCACCGCAGCTGCTGCCGCTAAGACAAAGGTCGGGCAGTACTAGCAATTCAGCACCTTGCCGGTGGGCCTTTTGCATCAAAGAAATGATTTCCTGGCTGTTGAAATCGCAATCGGCCAGTCTGAGTGCGGGAACCGCAGCTGCTACCTTGAAAAATCCGTTCTTCATAATCGTGTCAGCTAAAATATGAATGATATACCTATCTGTTGGTTGGCATTGCTTTGGAAATCTTGACGGTAGAACACTTGCAGGGTGTTGATGAAATCGATGCCGCAGCCCCAATACCAATTGTACGACCAGCGCTTGTCCAGACTGCCAAGGTCGAGGTCCTGGCCTTGCTCGTCGCGGGCATCGATGGCGAAATTACAGCGTAGACCCGCACCGATAAAGGGCCGCGCCAGCCCCAGGTGCAGTCCGAATTGCATCTGCAAGGGAACGATGTTGATTTCGGTTTGTCGCTCGCTGCCTGTTCCGTTGATGATATGGTAAGCCACTTCGGGCTGGTAATAAAGGGTCTTTACCAGACGAAAATTTTTGTAAAGGCCGATGCCAAGGCTGTTGCCAAGTTGCAGTTTGTCGTTGCTGTAGTGGATGTCTGTCAAGGCATAGACACCCGTCTTGTCACTTACTTGCTGATTGTCGTTGTCGCGCGCCTGAAGGGGAAGAAGACCCAGGCTGGAAATGAGTATCAAAACCGATATGCAAGTCTTGTTCATATAGCTGTAGAACAGTTCTTAAAATAGCTGAAAACGCCGGATAATCTGCCGCAAAAGTAGCGGTTTTTTATGAAAACCGTGCTATCTTCGTGCGTTCAAAAAAGAGGAATGAAGAGATTTTTCGTTCTCATATCCATATTGCTCTGTTTTAGCACTTTAGCCTATCCGCAAAGCGAAATCAGGCTCTTGTCGTCGCAGCGTATCCTTGTCGACAGCAGCTACGATGATGCCCTTGATGCATCGCTCAGACGATACTTGGCTCCTTATCAGGCTAATCTGCAACGTCAGATGCATACGGTGCTGGGCAATGCGGCTGAAACTATCGCCAGCGGCGATCCTTGCGGTGCCCTCAACTACTGGGTGGCCGACCTGATGTTAAAGCAGATGCAGGCTGTCCGTAAGGAAAAAATCGACATGACAGTGGTGAACAATCATGCTTTCCGCAAGCCCTTGCCCGAGGGTCCCATTACGCTGGCCGACGTTTATGAATGTTTGCCCTTCGACAATGAAATGGTGCTGCTGACCATGCGCGGTCGTGACGTGCGCTCCCTAATGAAAAGCATTGCCCGTCGGGGTACGGAGTCGTTTGCCAATGCGCAAATCAGCGTTAAGGACGGGCGGCTGCTGACGGTGAATATTGCCGGTGAGCCTTTGCAGGACGAGCGCCTGTACACGGTACTCAGCATCGATTATCTGGCCGAAGGCAGTGGCGGGATGACAGCTTTCCGCAAAGCTGAGAACAAAGTTTATTGCGGTGTGATGCTCCGCGACCTGATGGTAAGGGAACTGGAAGCGTATTCCCTCACGGGCAAGTTGCTCGAAGCAAAGGTTGACCAACGTTACCGTATTGAACCATGAGCCGGATTTTAGCCCCAAAATACTTTTGCCTTCTCTTGCTTTTAATGGTGGCGACTCAGCTGCCGGCGCGGGAGATTCGTCTGATAGTGCTGCATACCAATGATGTGCACAGTCGTATTGAACCGCACGATGCTTCGTCGCGTTATGCGGGCAAGGGTGGGGTGTTGCGTCGTGAGGTGGCCATCAGGCAGATACGGCAGGAGGCCAAGGACAGCGGTGCTCAAGTACTCTTGCTCGATGCCGGCGATTTTGTACAGGGAATGCCTTACTTTAACCTTTTCCACGGCAAGGTGGAAGTGGAATTGATGAACCGCCTGGGTTACGATGCCGCCACGCTGGGCAATCACGAATTCGACTGCGGCATTGAGGCTTTGGCCAAGATGTTGCGCAAAGCTGACTTCCCCATAGTCAATTGTAATTACGACTTGACGGCCACTCCTTTGGCTAAGACAGTGCAGCCCTATATTATCCTGCGCAAAGGCCCCTTGAAAATTGGTATTGTGGCGGTGGGAGTCA